>NZ_JBCDMW010000019.1:0-256612 GCF_038433155.1 Luteococcus sp. H101 | reverse complement strand
ACCACACCGGGGGTGATTCCTCGCAACCTGCACCGAACATGCTCCCAGAGCATGTTCAGACCACCATCACCCCTAGCCGCCACGAATGAAATCAGTCAGGCTGTACACACATTTCTGCCGCTAACCCGGTTCTGCCTCAGGGTGACGATGGCATGTGGGGACTGTCCCGGGGCCGGTGGCGCTGCCAGTTGGAGTGCTCAGTGTGAAATCACTCGTGAATCGTGAGCCGGTAACGAGCCGACCGGGACCCCTGCTGGCCGTCCATGACCACGAGCCCGTCGCGCAAGGGCTGGTCCAGGGCGTAACGCACCTGGCCGATCGTCCGTCCGGTTCCGTTTACGAGCTCGTGGATGGTCAGTGGAGTCGGGTTGGTTCCAAGTACGGCGAGGACGAGAGGCTCATTGCGAGTGGGCGCCGTGCTTCTTGGCGTTGCCGGTTCGATCGGTTGCCGTGACACCCCCCCGGAGCCACCCGGACTTTGAATGAAGAAGCTCTTTGCAGTGAGTCGGATCTGGATCTGCTTGCCCGTGCCCAAGGTGCTCGGGCCGAGGTCGCGGTGCACCAAGGCGTTGGCGACCAACTCCAATCCACACTGGCAGACTGCAACTATCAGTCAAACTATGAGTGAAGGTCGTAGTGAGTCTTGAAGTTGCCCTTCCAGGCTCGATGTCAAGCGCGCAAGAAGGTCGGCAGGCGCATGTTGCCAGCGTCCACGGACGGGACGGAGGTCGCAAGGTTCCGCCGAGGGTGGGCCGCACACCATGGCCCAGGCCGTCGCGGACCTGGAGGCCATCCGGCGCGTACTGGGCATCAGCAGGTGGTTCGTGCTGGGCCACACGTGGGGCGGCCATGGCCTGCATGATGATCGAGGCTGGGCCAGTCGGGAAAACTGGCGGAGGAGATCCCGATCGCCCATCAGCCCGACGTCCAGAGGCCGAGTGCATCTGGGTCTTGGACTATCTGCCGAAGGTTCCGGGATCCACGGGCCGCAGCCGGCGCGGGAGTTTCTCCAGCACCAGCAGGTAGGACTCGGTGACCAGGTCCTCCACCAGTTGGCCGTCGAGCGGGCCGCCGCCGTGGAGCGTGATCCAGTGCCGCTTGTTCATGTGATATCCGGGGCTGACGTCCGGCATGCCCTCAACCAGCGCCTTCGCGTCGGATGGGGCAGACTTCAGGATCACCACCGGCTGCCCGTTCACCTGGCTGAACAGCATGAAGACCTTGCCAGACACCTTGAAGACGTCCCAGTCGTCACCGAAGGGATGGGTGAGCTGCGCGCCGGGAAGTTCCTCGGCGCGCGCGGCGGCATGCTCCTGCAGCTGCTGGACGTCCATGACCACAGACTGCCACGCCACCGCCCTGGGTCATGGGTCAACGGGCTGACGCGACGGTCCGGCTCATGATCCAGGCATGCTTGCCCACCTGGCGGACCCGTTCAAATCCCAGGTCCGCCAGCAGTTCGGCGGTGCCGGTGAACAAGAAGCGCCCCTGCGCGGAACGCCCGTCGGTGCTCTCGCTGATGGCCTCCACCAGCCCACCGCCGGCCCGGGAAATCAGGTCCAGCGCCCCGATGGCAGCCTCCCGCGCCAAACCGGATCCGCGGTGCTTGGGATCGACGTAGACGCAGGTGATCCGCCAGTCCGGGGTGGGCGGCGGCTCCTTGTCATAGGCCCGCCTGTGCTTGATTCCGGCCAGCTCCTCGGGTGGCCCGTACTGGGCCCAGGCCTGGCACCTCCCGTCGTCATCCACCACCAGGGCTGCGTGCGCCTCGTCGTCGAGCACCCGTTGGTGTTTGACCGGCCGGTGCTGGTCCCGCGGGATCTTGCCGCATTCGGGGTGGTAACCGATGCACCAACAGCCGCCGTAGACGCCGTTGTTGCGCTCCACCAGCTCTTCGAACAGTTCCCAGGTGTCGGGCCCCAGTGCCCGGATCTCGGTCATGACGACGACAGTAGCGGGCTCAGGCCGCAGCGGGCAGACCGCTGCGGCCGAGCTCTTGCGTCCGGCCCAGGGAGATGGTCCGACTGCCGGTCAGCAGGTAGCTGAACCCGTCGGCGGAGTCCCACAGGTAGATCCCGGGATGGATCTGCTTCGGGTTCCAGTGCCCGTGCGTCTTCGCCCGGTGCGCCAATCGGGTCAATGGCCCCAGGTTGTCCGGGTGGGTAGCCCCGCCGTCGCCTGCTGGCGGGGGTTTCCAGGGGATGGTGTGGTCCAGGTCCAGCCCATCGGAGCTCCTGGTGGACCAGGGGAAGGCCTCGTAGGGATTGCGCAGGCCCATCGCCTCCCGCATCAGGGGCGGGCATTCGTAGGCATCGCTGGTGGCCTGGTTGTTCAGGTCGATCACCGGACGAACCGTCACGCGGGTGTGGCTGAGCAGGTCCCGCAGCCAGTCCGCCAGCACGGGCTGCAACTGGTCGGAGCGAGCCAGGCCCTCGTGCTCCACCAATGTGGTGTCGGTGAGGTGGATCACCAGCTTGGCCCGGGGCAGCAGCTTGTCCGGATCGACGGCAATGGTGCCGCACACGTGGCCAGCCTGACCGTCGCGACGGCAGATCTGCTCGAGGTCCTCACCGGTGGGCAGGTGCTCCTGCTCCGCTGCCTGCAACAGCTGCAGAGCCCGGGCCGGCGTCGCCAAGATCCCCAGGGCCTGGGCTCACCGGGCGGCCAGCGGATCGGCATTGCCTCCCTCGGACATGATCTGTGCAATCCGGTTGACCTGCGCGTCCAGGAAGAGTGCGTCGGCGGCATCGAGAGTGGCGAGCACCGCGGCCACGCCCTCACTGGACTGCTGCACCCACACCCCACGGTGGTCCAGCGCGGCCTGACGTCGCCGCTCGGCCTCCTGGGAGGGAAGGTGTTCCAACACCAGCCCGTCGACCAGCCTCAGCAGCCGGCTGGGGGACATTCCCTCGATGACGCGGCTCAGGTGCAGGTCGATCAGGCCGGCGTGGTGCGCATCCAGCACCGTGGTGCGGGTGGCGATTCGCCGGGCCAGCCAGACCGGGGTCTCGGCGGCCATCACCCGTTGCCACAGCCGGGGGAGGCGGTGCCGCAGGTCCAGTGCATTGGCCAACAGGACGGTGGCGTCGGGAACCCCCAAGCCCAGGGCCGCGGCCAGCTCCAGGGCGCAGAACCCAGCCACCTCGGGAGTCCCTTCGGAACCCACCTGCACCAACTTCTCCACGCCGGGCAGTACCTTGCCGGGCTGCTCGTCGACGGTGGAGTGCAGATCAGCGAAGTGCGCCACCAGCCCCAGTTCCTTGGCCTCGGTCAGGGCGCGGACCCGCCGCTGCTCCTGGATGGCCTCGAGGGTGGCGCGGGCATCGGGGCGCGAGTCCATGGTGGCCGGTTGTTGCGTCATCATGACCTCCCCGAGAGTCTTCGTCCTTGAGTTCTAATTGTAGTCGCATAGCCTCTCGCCGAGAAGAGTTATGAAGGTGATATAAGTCTCACCGGGCAGATGTACAGCAACGTCACCACGTGTCTCTGGCGGTTTCTCCGCCCTCCCCCTCTGGAGAATCAGTTTTCCGTGTTCTGACTAGGCGTGATGCGACTTTTCTGTGGCCTGGTTGGCAGATCTGGTCAGAGGTGCCCCGAACGTGCCCTAGGCTGGAGTTATTGCTTGGCAGTTGGTGTTGTGTACTTCGGTATGAAGGTCTCTTCGGAGGTCTGTGGTTCCTTCTGAAATGTGTGACGAGCAAGTCCCCGGTAGTGATCGATTCGCGGTCACTCCACTTTCCTGAAGGAAAACATCATGGCTACAGGTACCGTTAAGTGGTTCAACGCTGACAAGGGCTTCGGCTTCATCCAGCCCGACGACGGCTCTGCCGACGTCTTTGCTCACTTCTCCTCGATCAACTCCGGTGGCTACCGGTCGCTGGACGAGAATGACAAGGTTGAGTACGACCTGGAGCAGGGCCCCAAGGGTCCTCAGGCGTCGAACATCAGCGTTCTGCGCTGACCCCAGCACTTCACGACGAAGGCCGCTGCCCCTCGGGGCGGCGGCCTTCGTCGCTTGTTGGACACCCCACGGGTGCAGGCCCTATTGCAAGCGCTTAACCAACGTGTTACCGTCGATTCATCAAGGTAGTGCAAGCGCTTGCATGGCGCAGGATGCACGACACCAGTCGACGGAGACCAGCATGAGCACACGGCAGGCGGGAGTCACCATCTATCAGGTGGCCCAGCGCGCTGGCGTGTCGACAGCCACGGTCTCCCGCGCCCTGCGGGACGATCCCCGGATTTCCGATGCCACCAAGCTGAGCGTCCGGGAGGCTGCGCAGCAACTGGACTATCTCCCCAAGGCCGCTGCGCGTGCCCTGGCTGGTAGTCGTACCAATGCGCTCGGTCTGGTCCTGCCCCATATCGACGGCCCCTACTATGCGGATCTGCTGGTGGGTTTCGAAACCGCGGCCAGCGCGCAGAACCTGTCGGTGATCATCACTCTGGCCAATCCCCGGCAGGACTGCCGGACGGCCGTTCGCACGCTCGCAGCGCAGGTGGACGGCTTGGCCTTCATGGCGCGCAGTGCGGCCAACTCTCAGCTGATCGCGGATATTGCCCGTACCCGACCGGTGGTGACAGCCGCCCGCCCGCAGGTGCCCGGCAGCGATGCCTTCTTCGTGGAGAACGCCAGTACGGCCGACCGGCTCACCCAGCACCTGATCGACGGCGGGCGTCGGCGGCTGGCCTTCGTCGGCAATCCCGAACGTGGCAGCGATCTGGGCATGCGGCACGACGGTTTCGTCGCCGCGGTCAGTCGGGCCGACCTGGAACCCACCACCTACCCCATTTTCCCGTCGGAACAGGATGGTCGCGCCTTTGCCGAACGTTTGCTGGCCGACGGGTTCACCCACGATGCACTGGTGTGCGGCAATGACGAGCTGGCGCTCGCTGTGATGCAGACCCTGCAACGTGGCGGTGTCGCGGTTCCCGCCGACGTCGCCATCACGGGCTGGGACGACACCGTGACTGCGCGGTATGTCGAACCTGGCCTCACCTCAATCTCCCAACCGGTACGCCAGTTGGGTGGGCTGGTCGTGTCTCGACTGGCCCAGCGGATTGCTGGGGACGGTCCCAGAGAAGAGGCCGTCACCCTCCCCGCAACCCTTGCCCACCGCACGTCGTGTGGGTGTTCGACCTTCCACAGCATCAAGGAGCTCCCATGACCGCAATCACTCGTCGAGGTTTCGTTGGCCTCACTGCACTGGCCATCGCTGGCGCCGCCACTGGCTGCGGACGCCAGTCCAAGACCGAGGGTGGAGCCAGCGGCTCCGCCGCCCCAGCCATCGCCGAAGGCAAGGCCACCGGTAGCCTCGCCGTCTGGGCGATGGGCGCCGAAGGCGAGAAGCTGCCGGCCCTGATCAAGGACTTCACGGCCGCCAATCCCGACTGCAAGGTCACCGTCACCCCCATCCCGTGGGATTCGGCGCATGACAAGTTCACTTCCGCAATCGCCGGCGGTACCACCCCTGATCTGGCCCAGGTTGGCAGCACGTGGATGGGCGAGTTCGTCGGCCTCGGGGCGCTCGACCAGGTTCCGGGCAATATCGACAACGCGAAGTTCTTCGAGGGCGCCCAGAAGACCAATGTGGTGGACGGCGCCACCTACGGCGTGCCGTGGTACGTCGAGACCCGCTGCGTCTACTACCGCAAGGACTTGGCCACCAAGGCGGGTATCACCGAAACCCCGACGGACTGGGACGGCCTGAAGGCCCTTGCCAAGGCGTACAAGGAGAAGGCGGGCGCCAAGGTGGGCCTGAACCTGCAGCCCGGTGGCCAGGGTGCTTGGCAGACCTACGCCCCGATGATGTGGAGCAATGGCGGCAAGCTGATGAGTGAGGACGTCAAGACCTTCACCCTCGATGACCCGAAGAATGTGGAGGCCCTGACCTACTACCAGAGCTACTTCACCGAAGGGCTGGCCAACAAGGCCATCTCTTCCTCCCCGGCCGAAGCGGACTTCGCCAATGGCGTCGCTCCGATGTTCATCTCAGGCCCGTGGATGATGGCGGCCGTCGAGAAGGCCGGTGGCGGTGACGCCTTCAAGGACAAGTACGGCGTCTTCACGATGCCCAAAAAGGAGAGCTCGGCCTCCTTCGTCGGTGGCGCCAACCTGGGTGTGTTCAAGAACACCAAGAACCGCGACGCCGCCTGGAAGCTGGTGCAGTTCCTCACCGAGAAGGAAACCCAGCTGAAGTGGTACAAGTCCTCCACCGACCTGCCGTCGGTGAAGGATGCCTGGGAGGATCCCTCGCTGAAGAGTGACGAGAAGTTGAGCGTCTTCGGTGAGCAGCTCAAGACCGCCTACGCCCCGCCGTCGATCGGCACCTGGGAGCAGGTGGCTGGCAAGATGGACGCGCAGGTCGAGAAGGTCTGCAAGTCCGGTCTGGCCCCGGCCGAGGCCCTGAAGACGGCGCAGTCCGAAGCCACCAGCATCGGCATCGGCTGATCTCATGACGGCCCTGCCCGGAATCACTCCCGGAGCAGTCGGCAGCACTCCCGAGCGTTCCGGTCGCAAGACGCACCGGAACGCCCGGGAGGCACGCGCAGGGCTCCTGCTCTCGCTGCCCTTCCTGCTTCTGTTCGTCACGTTCACCGCCTGGCCGGTGATCCAGTCGCTGTTCATGAGCTTCACCGACATGCGCATTCGCGACATCCGCACCCCCTTCGCGGTGAATCTGGTGGGCTTCGCCAACTACCAGAAGGCCTTGTCCGATCCGGTTTACCAGCGGGCCGCGCTGAACACCCTGATGTTCGTGGTGATTGGCGTCCCGCTGACCATGGCGGCCGGCCTTGCCGCTGCCGTGGCCCTGGACAAGGGCGTCAAGCGCTTCCGGTCGCTCTTCCGCGTCGGCTTCTACACCCCCGTGATCACGTCGATCGTCGCGGTGGCCGTGGTCTGGAAGTTCCTGCTCTCCGATGCCGGTCTGATCAACACCATGCTCGGTTGGATCGGCATCACCGGGCCCAACTGGCTGAACAACACGCACACCTCGCTGCTCAGCCTGATCATGCTCACCACGTGGCGCAACTTCGGCACCGGCATGATCATCTTCCTGGCCGGCCTGCAGGCCGTGCCGTGGAGTCTGCACGAGGCCGCCATGCTGGACGGTGCCGGCCCGTGGAAGCGGTTCACCAACATCACCTTTCCGCAACTGCGGCCGACGCTGCTGTTCGTCCTGGTGACCACCACGATCGGCTACCTGCAGTTCTTCGAGGAGCCCTTCGTGATGACCAAGGGTGGTCCCCTGAACTCCACCATCTCCGCGTCCATGTACACCTACCAGCAGTTCGGTTACGGCAACTATGGCGTTGCGGGGGCCATGGCCTACCTCACCTTCGTGGTGGTCGCGCTGGTGACCGTCGTGCAATTCCGCCTGACCAGGGAGAAGGACTGACATGAAGGACAGTGATTTCCGTTCCCGGTGGTGGCTCTACCTGCTGCTCACGGTCGTGCTCTTCCTGGTGGCGCTTCCCTTCGTCTGGATGTTGCTGGGCAGCGTCAAGACCCAGAGTGAGTTGATGTCGGTACCGCCCAAGTGGCTGCCGCAACACCCGACGCTGGACAACTTCCGACGGCTGTTCGCCTCCCAGCCCTGGGGCCGCTTCTTCGCCAACTCGACGATCGTCGCGGTGGCCGTGACCCTCGGCAACCTGCTCTTCAGCTCAATGCTCGGCTATGCCTTGGCTCACCTGGCCTTCCCGGGCAAGAAGCTCATCTTTGGCGCCGTGATGGGCTGCCTCATGATTCCCGGTCTGGTTACCTTCATTCCGCAGTACGTGCTGATCGTGAACATGGGACTGGCCAACACCCTGCCGGCGCTGATCCTGCCCTTCCTGGTACAGCCCTTTGGCGTCTTCCTGATGCGGCAGTTCTTCCTGGGGTTGCCACGTGACCTGATCGAAGCCGGACGGATCGACGGTGTGGGCGAGCTGGGGATCTTCTTCCGGATCTTCCTGCCGCTGGCCACCCCGGCTTTCGCGACCCTGGGCATCCTCACCTTCCTGGGCTCCTGGAACAACTTCCTGTGGCCGCTGGTGGTGAGTTCGTCGGACAAGACCTACACCCTGCCCGTCGCCTTGGCACTGGTCTCCACTGGCCAGAATCAGACGGACTATGGCCTGCTGCTGGCCGGCGCGACCCTGGTCGTGATGCCGATCTTGGCCGTCTTCCTGTTCTTCCAGCGCTACTTCATCGAAGGCATCGCCAGCACTGGACTGAAGTAACCCGCAGAACCCCTCGCCGGATGGGCCCTTCATGGGGATCCATTCGGCGAGGGCCCCCACAGATGCAGTACCCCGTTGACGAAGGAGTCACCATGCAGGTATCCCGACGCAGCATCCTCGGCGGTCTGGCCGGAGCGGCCGTCGCCAGTACTCTCCCCACGACGGCCAATGCGCAGGCCGCAGACCCCGCGTGGAAGAAGTTCCCCCCGGGCCAGCGCAAGACCCTCGTGCGCTGGGCCACCGACACCTGGCGCTCGCTGGACGCGATGAGCCACCCGGTCACAGGCCTGGTCGCGGACAACATCGACGGCGATCTGACCAGCCGATCGGGGTTCACCTCGCCCACCAACATCGGCGGTCTGCTGTGGAGCGCGATGGTCGCCCGTGACCTGGGCGTCATCACCGAAGCAGACGCCTCGGCGCGGATCGCGCGCACCCTGACGTCGTTGAAGACGATGGAACGGCACGAGCCCTCAGGCATGTACTACAACTGGTACGACGAGGCCACCGGTGCCCTGCTGCACACGTGGCCGGAGAACGGCAACCACATCGACCCGTTCATCTCAAGTGTGGACATGGGCTGGCTCGGCGCCGCCCTCTGGCTCGTAGCCAATGGCGACCCGGCCAATCGGAAGGCTGCACTGGACCTCTTCGAACCGATGCGTTGGGACGTCTTCTTCGACCGGGAGTATGCAAAGCAGCCCGGAGCCACCTATGGCGGTTTCTACACCAGCAAGCCCAACCGCGACGACGTCGTGGCGAAGGAGCCGATCAACGGTGTCGGTGGTGATCCGATCTGGTACACCGCCACGCATCACTACGACACCGCCATCAGCGAAGCCAGAATGGTGACCTACCTGGGCATCATGCGAGGTCAGATTCCGGCGGCGGCCTACTTCGCCACCTGGCGGACCTTCCCGGCTGACTGGACCTGGCCGGAGATGCCCACGGTCGGCGCCAACCAGACCTACCTGGGCGTAGACGTCTACGAAGGTGCCCACACCTACCGTGGCATGCACATCGTACCCGGCTGGGGCGGCAGCATGTTCGAGGAACTGATGCCCGACCTGTTCGTTCCGGAGGCGGAATGGGGCCCCAGGAGCTGGGGGATCAACCACCCGTTGCACGTCCGCGCCCAGCGAGAGCACGGCCTGTTGGAGGCGAAGTATGGCTACTGGGGCTTCAGCCCCTGCTCCAACCCAGCGGGAGGCTACCGCGAATACGGTGTGGACGCCTTGGGATTGAACCCGGAGGGCTACTTCAGCGACCAGGAGAAGACCGACTACCGCTGGGACAACCCGCCCAAGTCCTATGGCGACGGTGTCGTCACCCCGCACGCTGGCTTCCTCGGCATGATGTACGAGCACAAGGAGGGATTCCGCAACCTGCAGCGGATTGAGTCCGAGCTCAAGTGCTATGGCAAGGGCGGCTTCTACGATGCTGCCACCAGGTCCGGCGAGGTGGCGCGCCGCTACCTTTCCTTGGACCAGGCGATGGTGATGGGTGCTCTGGGTAACATCCTGCTGGACGGCGGCATGCGCAAGTGGTTCGCCACCCGCGAGGTTGCCCAGACCCTACGCCCTGTGATCGGTATGGAGACCTTTGGAGCGGGGATCGTCCGATGACAGTGGACTCGCGGGTCGACGAACTGCTGGGCCGGCTCACGTTGGAACAGAAGGTCGGGCTGATGTTCCACACCGTGATCGAGATGGGTCCTCATGGTGAACTGCTCGACGGTCCGGGCAAGATCAGCAAGAGCGCCACCCGACACGTCGTCGTGGACAAGTGCATGACGCACTTCAACATTCACCACATTCCCGACGCCACCAGCGGTGCTCGCTGGTACAACGCCCTGCAGCGGTTGGCCCGCGAGTCCCACGGCATCCCCGTCACCATTTCCACCGATCCCCGGCACGCTCATGTGCAGAATGCCGGAACGTCCTGGAGTGCTGGGTTCCTCTCCGTCTGGCCCGAACCATTGGGCCTGGCCGCGGTGCGCGATGCGGATCTGGTGCGGCGCTTCGCCGACGTGGTGCGCCGCGAGTACCGAGCGCTGGGTATCACCATGGCCCTGCATCCCACCGCGGATCTGGCCACCGAACCCCGCTGGGGGCGTCAGCGGGAGACCTTTGGTCAGGACGCTGCTCTGGTGGCGGAACTGGTCGCCGCCTACCTGGAAGGACTGGCGGGGCCAGACGGTTTCGGCGCCACGTCGGTTGCCGGGGTCACCAAGCACTTCCCGGGAGCCGGCCCCCAGAAGGACGGCGAGGACGCCCACTTCCCCTATGGCCAGGAGCAGGTCTACCCGGGCGGCCGTCTTCAGGAGCATCTGGAGCCCTTCCGGCGGGCGATTGCCGCCGGGACGCCCGCGATCATGCCCTATTACGGCAAGCCCGTGGAACTGCTGATCGACGGTGAGCCCGTCGAGTGCGTCGGCTTTGGCTTCAACAAGACCGTGCTGACCAGGTTGCTGCGACAGGATCTGGGCTTTGATGGGGTAATCGTCAGCGACTGGGAACTGGTCAACGACAACCACGTCGGCGATCAGGTGCTGCCCGCCCGAGCCTGGGGCGTCGAGGAGCTGGACGCCAAGGGCCGGATGCTGAAACTGCTTGATGCTGGCTGCGACCAGTTCGGCGGCGAGGAATGCACCGAGCTGCTCGTGGAGCTGGTGCGTGAGGGCAGGGTCAGCGAGGAGCGGATCAACGAGTCCGCCCGTCGCCTGCTGGAGGTGAAGTTCCGGCTGGGGCTCTTCGACGACCCCTTCGTCGACGAGTCCGCGGCCGCCGCCAACACCGGCCGGGCCGAGGACGTCACCCTGGGGCGACGCACCCAATCCGAATCTGTCGTGCTGCTGCGCGACGAGCTGGGCCTGCCGGTGACTCCCGGACGTGTCTACGCCGAGGGGATGGACTCCGCGGTGTTGCGTGCCGCAGGCTTCGAAGTCGTCGCCCATCCCGAGGAGGCGGACCTGGCCCTGATCAGGATCGATGCTCCCTTTGATCCGCGCGACGACCTCTTCCTGGAGAAGTGGTTCCGGCAGGGATCGCTGGACTTCCAACCCGGACTGGCCATCCGGCTGGCGCGGATCGCGTCGGCCGTCCCCTTGGTGGTCGACGTCAGCCTGGACCGCCCGGCCATCCTCACCTCCCTGGTGGGGACCACCTCGGCACTGACCGTGAGCTTCGGCGTCAGCGACGCGGCCTGGCTGGATGGCTTGACCGGCGTCGTCCCGCCCAGGGGCCGGTTGCCCTTCCAACTGCCCCGCTCCATGGATGCCGTGCGTGCCTCCCGGGAGGATGTTCCCGGTGACACCGCCGACCCCCTGTTCGAGTACGGCGACGGCATTCAACCCGCCTGACCCACCATCCGCACGGCCCCCATGTCATCAGGAGAAAGAACAAGCATGAGCACCACCGTCCGCACCACCTCCTCCGGCGCGCTGCAACAACTTGAGGTCGACGGCCTGAGCATGCTGCTCTACCCGGCCACCGATCTGGAGGCCGGCCCAGCCAACCTGTGGCTTCGGGTGCGCCAGGACGAGGCAGTCAGCGCAGTGCGGCCCCTGACCGGCCCCTCCAGCGCGGGGGAGACGTTCGCCGTCGGTGGGCTCACCGGTGTGCGGGGCAGCCTCGACGGCATTACCCACAGCTGCTGGTTCGACGCCGACGACGATCTGCTGGGCTGGCGGTGGCAACTCACCAACACCACCGACGCCCCCGTCTGCGTCGACGTCGTCTGTACCCTGGATGTGGCCCTGACACCGTGGGATGACCTGCGGCGCAGCGAGTACTACGTCAGCCAGTACCTGGACCTCACCCCCGTGGCGTTGGGGGACTCACTGGCCCTGGCCGTGCGGCAGAACATGCCAGGAGAGCGCCAGCCGTGGGCGGCGCTGGGCAGCAGCGAACCCGTGGCCGGCTGGGCCACCGACGCCCTGCAATTGTTGGACCACCACCGCGGCGAGGGCCTGGACCTGTCCCGAGACCTGCCGGGTGTGCGGTTGCAGCACGAACACACCCTGGCGGCGCTGCAGACCGCGCCGATCACCTTGGCCCCCGGCGAGAAGCGCGACGGCGTCTTCTGGATCCACGTCGTCGCCCACCATCCCGAGGCCACGGGTGAGGCCGACGCATCGCGGCTGTTCGACGCTCTGGCGGCCCGCACCTGGGCTCCGCTGCCCGAGAACACCGGATCCGAGCACACCGGATCCGTGGTCAGCACCGTCTTCAGCCCGGTCCGGGTTGCCACGGTGGACATCAATCCCGAGGATCCGGCCGGCGCGTTGACCAATGTGGAGCGCGACGCCGAGGGATGCTTCCTCTCCGGCTTCGACGGCGCAACGCACGTGGTGGCCGGCACCAAGGAGAAGCAGGTGCTGCGCCCGCATGGTGCCATCCTGCACTTCTCGCCGCGGCCCGTCGCAGACGGCCAGGCCTTGGCCTCCACCGCGTGGATGTCCGGTGTCTTCGCCTCCCAGGTGACCTTCGGCCCCGCGTCGGCCGGTGAGCGGCTCAGCATTCGTCGCTCCTACCTGGGGCTGTCCGAAGCCGCCGGGGCGCGCCTGCTGGTGGCCCGCGACGGTGGGGCGTGGCAGCTGCTGACCACCCCCAGCCTGTGGCGGGTGCAGGACCTCGAGGCGCA
This sequence comes from Luteococcus sp. H101, assembly GCF_038433155.1. Taxonomy (NCBI): domain Bacteria; kingdom Bacillati; phylum Actinomycetota; class Actinomycetes; order Propionibacteriales; family Propionibacteriaceae; genus Luteococcus; species Luteococcus sp. H101. The sequence continues at coordinate 243,739 of NZ_JBCDMW010000019.1, read as the reverse complement.
GTGGACCTATCGGCTGGCCGCCGACCTGGTGGGCAGTACCGTCACCGTGCGCACCGCCCTGCGCAGCAATCACGAGGTGGGCCTCGAGGTTCGGGTGGAGGGCCAGCCCGTGGACCTGATGCTGGTGCTGGCCGAGGAGCACGACGGCCTGGCCGTCGAGGCCCCCGGCGGCCAGCAGGCCAGCGACGCCTCCCTGTTCGCTGACGGAATTTCCCGTGGGCTTGGGGTGCGCACCATCACCTGGACCGCGGCGCAGGAGGTGGCCGTCCGGCTGCGGCTGCCCGTCGACGACGTGGAGGAAGTGAACCCGCAGGCCTGGCGCACCCCGACGCTGGCCGTCGACGGTGATGGCGAGGCTTCAGACCTGGGTCGTTTCCTGACCAGCCTGGTGCACGACGCCGCCGTCCACTTCCAGACCCCGCGTGGGCTGGAACAGTACACCGGCGGGGCGTGGGGTGTGCGCGACGTCTGCCAAGGGCCCGTCGGGCTACTGCTGGCCACCGATGAGACGCAGGCTCTGCGGCGCACCCTGGTGCAGATCTTCACCGGGCAGCAGGACGACGGCGGATGGCCGCAGTGGTTCCACTTCCTGCCCCAGATGGCCGGCCCGGGTCACCGCGAGGCACATGGCGACGTGGTCTACTGGCCGCTGCTGGCGTTGGCCGAATACCTGGCGGTGACGGGGGATGTCTCCATCCTCGACGAGCGCGCCAGCATCGTCGGCACGGACACGATCCTGCCCGCCGAAGACCTGCGCGGACACCTCGAGCGGGCCGTGGACAACATCTGTGCGCACCGCACTCGTGACGAGCGGTTGCCCTCCTACGGTCATGGTGACTGGAACGACTCCCTGCAGCCGGCACGCCCGGAACTGGCTGAGCAGATGTGTTCCACATGGACCACAGAACTGGAGATCCAGTCCTTGGGGCTGCTGGCCGAGCAACTGCGCGAGGTCTGGCCCCAGATGGCCAAACGCTTGACGGGGATCGTCGAGCGCACCCGACAGGCCTTCGCCGAGGTGCTGCTGGTTGACGACGAGCTGGCCGGCTATGTCGTGGTGGGCGACGACATCGAGCACTTGGTGCACCCGCGCGACCAGCGCACCGGTCTGCACCATGGCGTGCTGCAGATAATCCACGCCATCAGCGATGAACTGCTCACCCTCGAACAGGCCCGGCACCACCAGGAGATCATTGAGCAGCACCTGGCCGGCCCCACCGGCAGCTATCTGTTCGACGTGCCGGTGGCCTACTCCGGCGGCACCATGCAGGTCTTCAAGCGTGCCGAGGCCGCCACCTTCTGGGGCCGGGAGATTGGCCTGATGTACACCCACGCCCACGTCCGCCACGTCGAGGCGCTGACCCACCTGGGGATGGCTGAGCAGATGTGGACCGAGCTGATGAAGGTGGTGCCGGTCGGCATGACCGGCCGGATCCCCGGCGCGGCCCCGCGGCAGGCCAACTGCTATTACTCATCCTCCGACGCCTGGTTCACCGACCGCTATGACGCCAGTCAGCGCGCCGAGGAACTGTTCGACGACAACACCCGCTTCGAGGGCGGCTGGCGCGTCTACTCCTCGGGCCCCGGGCTGGTGCTGCGCCTGGTGGTGGAGAAGGTGCTGGGCGTGCGTCGCCGGGCCACCGGCCTGGAGATCGACCCGGTGCTCCCCGCGGCGCTCGACGGGCTGTGTGCCACAGTGCCTGTTGACGGACGTGAGCTGCGGATCACCTATCACGTCGTCGGTGACGGACATGGTGTGACGAAACTCCTGGTCAATGGTGTGGCAGCCGAGGTGGAAGCGCTTCGAGCTCGTTACCGTCGGCCGGGCGTGCGTGTGTTGTCGCCTCTGGGCTTTCTCCCCGACGGTTCGGTAGAGCTGGAAGTCTGGGTGGGGTTGGCCTGACGTGTCACCACCAAGGAGCGGGGTGACTGGAAGCTCAGTAGCCGTAGCCACGTGGTTTCCCCGCTGACCAGGCGGGCATCGGGCAGGGCGCGCGCGGTCTCGTGCAGGATCACCGTTGCCTCCAGCTCCGCCAGGGAAGCACCCAGGCAGCGATGGATGCCGTAGCCGAAGGCCAGTGACGGGTCAGCCTTGGCGGGCGACTCATGTCCGCCGGAAAGCTGCACCAGGACCTCCTCGCCAGCCGAAATAGATGCGCCGGCCAGCACGGTGTCGCGCACGGCGATCCGACGCCAGGTGGGCACCGAGGACATCTCCGCGAGCACCTCGCCCACCAGCTCCGACGCGGCCTGCTCGCCGGTTTCCGGAGCGCCACAGGCGACCCATCGCTGTGGCTCGGACAGGGCGTGCTGCAGGCAGGTGGCAATCAACATCCTGGTGGTCTCCTGCTCGGCGATCACCAGGAAGTAGCCCAGGGAGACGATCTGGTCTTCCCCGAGCCCTTCGGCCGCCAATGCGTCGAAGAGATTGCCGGTGCCCGCGCTGGCGCGCACCGCCTGTCGCAACCACGTGTGGAGCTCGGCCGCCGAGCGGGCCAGCTGCAGCTGGCGGGCATCGTCGGGCCAACCCCAGAAGAGTTCCAGCGAATCGGCACTCCATCGTGCCAGCTCATGATGGGGCGGATTCGGGACGCCGGTCAGGCTGGCCGCAATCTGCGCCGGGGCATGGGCGGCAATGGTGACGGCCAGATCCACCCCGTGGGTCAGGCGGGGCGCCAGTTCGGCAAGCTCCTCCCGCACCAGCCGTCGTACCACCTGACGCTGGGCCTTCACCTTGCCGGGCGAGAAGAAGGGTGTGACGACGCGTCGGACCGCACGGTGCGCCTCGCCATTGGCGGAGGCCAGCACCGGTGGCAGCCGGAAGCCGGCCTGCACCAGGACCCGCGCGGACTCACGGGTGAAGGGACGCAGGGCCTGCAGGGCATTGTCTGCGGCAAAGTCAGCCGGACGGCCGAGGACCTCACGCACCTGGGCGGGCTGGGACACCAGCCGATGATCCGTGGACACCTGCGCCGGGCGGCCGTCGGTGTGCTGGAAGGGGCAGGTGGTGGGGGCACCCCATGCGGTCTCCACGACGTCGGCCACCTGTGTCAGGGCCAGGTCCAGCCGTTCGGGTGGGGTGTTCGCGTGGGCGGTCAGGCGTAGCCGTGCAATCCGGTCGGGCACGCTCGGCGGCCGGAAGCAGCCCACCAGGATTCCGCGCCCGCGCAGAGTCTGGGCCGCTGCCAGGGCAATGGTTGGGCTGGGCATCCGTAGCGAGATCACCGCCCCGTCACCGGTTTCCAGATGCTGCGCCTGAGAGGGCGCTGGCGCATCGCCGAGATGATCCGCTGCCGGTTGGCGGCCAATCGTTCGGGGAGTCCGCTGGTGCGTGCCACCCGGCAGGCCTGTGCGGCCCCGGCCGCGACGACGGGCGCCAGGCCCGTGTCAAAGATGAAGGCACGGGCCAGGTTCACCAGGTGGGCGCGCCAGATCTCGGCGTCGTCCCCACCCAGCAGGATCGCGCCGCCCTGCCCTCCCAAGGCCTTGGACAGGGTGGCGCTCACCAGGACGGGTGGGGCGCCGGGGGCGTCCCAGAGACCGGCACGGACCACCCAGCTGCCCTCGGGGAGGGTTGCGATGGTGTGCGCCTCGTCCACCAGCAGGGCCGCATCGAATTCGCGGCACAGCGCCGCCGGCTCCGGCAGTGGGGCGGAGTCGCCCAGCACCGAGTAGACCGATTCCACCACGACGGTGGTCCGGCGTCCTCGTTCATCGGCCAGCAGGGTGCGCAGCGTGCCCAGATCATTGTGCGCAAAGAGCTGCACCTCGGCATGGGCCAACCGGGCTCCGTCATGCAGGCTGGCGTGCGCCTGGGAATCCAGCAGCAGCCGGCTGCGGGGGCCCGCCAGCGCAGCGAGCACGCCCAGATTGGCGGTGTAGCCGGAGGAGAAGGCCAGGGCGGCACGGGCGCCGGTCAGCGCACACAGCTCTGCCTCCAGCTCCTCGTGGGCGGGGTGGGTGCCGGTGACGACGCGGGATGCCCCCGCACCCAGTGGCCCCGCGGCAAGGTGCCGGGCGGCTGCGGCCAGGACCTCAAGGTGTTGACTGAGCCCCAGATAGTCGTTGGAGGCCAGGTCCAGGGCGTCGGGCGGGGCCGTCCGGGTGGTGCGCTCAATCCCGGTGCGAGAGGCTCTCTCGGCGCGGTTCATGGCCCACTGCTGCCAGCTGCTCATGCGGTCACCCCATCGCGTCGGCAGTCTGTGGAGCCACGCTAACACCCAAACTTGAACAGTGTTCAAGTGGGTCCCCTCTGATCTGCCGGCCGGCAGGGCTGGGGGACTTACGCAACCCGGGACTTGCGCAATTCAAGCCAACGGGCTTAGGTTAGGCGAGCCTAATTCCACTCAAGGGAGAGCGATGCTCGGGAACTTTCTGATCGGCCTGCGTGAGGGCCTGGAGGCATCGCTGGTGGTCAGCATCCTGGTCGCTTACCTGGTCAAGACCAACCGGCGAGCCCTGCTCTCCCGGGTCTGGGCCGGGGTCGGGATCGCGATCGTGGTCTCCCTCGCCTTCGGCGCGGTGCTCACCTTCGGCCCCAAGGGGCTCACCTTCGAGGCGCAGGAGCTGATTGGCGGCAGCCTGAGCATCGTCGCCGTCGGCATGGTCACCTGGATGATCCTGTGGATGGCGACGGCGGGCCGCACCTTGGCGCGCGGTCTGCGCGGCCAGGTGGACGCCGCGGGGGAGTCCTGGTGGGCGCTGCCGCTGGTCGGAACCCTGTCCGTCGGCCGCGAGGGTCTGGAGACCGCCCTGTTCATCTGGGCCGCCACCCGCGCCGCGTCGCGCGACGGCCAGTCCACCACCGAACCGCTGATCGGCGCCCTGCTCGGGCTGGCCGTGGCGGTGGTGATCGGCTGGCTGATCTACCGCGGCACCGTCAAGGTCAACCTCTCCAAGTTCTTTGCCTGGACCGGCGGCTTCCTGGTGATCATCGCCGCTGGCGTCCTGGCCTATGGCATCCATGACCTGCAGGAGGCGCGCTTCCTGCCCGGGCTCAACACCCTGGCCTACGACGTCAGCGGCACCATCCCGCCCGGCAGCATCATCGGCACCCTGCTCAAGGGTGTGTTCAACTTCTCGCCCGCCGCCACCGTGCTGGAGGCCATTGCCTGGTGGGCCTACCTGCTGATCGTGGCGCCGCTGTTCATCCAGCGTCTGCGACGCGCGCACACCCCAACCACAGACACCCCCACAACCGAATCGGCGTCGTCGACGCCCCAGACCATTGGAGACCGTGCATGATCCGCAAGACCACTGCGCTACTGGCCATCGGCGCCTTCGCCCTGGCCGGCTGCACCGACAACACCGCGGCTGCCCCCAACGACGAGCGGCACCTCAGCGTGAAGGCGGGTGACAGTTCCTGCGAGGTCTCCTCCGCCAAGGCCCCGTCGGGCACCGTCACCTTCAGCGTCGCCAACAACGGCAGCAAGGTCAACGAGTTCTACGTGCTGGGCTCCGACGGCCTACGGATCGTCGGCGAGGTGGAGAACATCGGCCCCGGCCTGTCGCGTGACCTGGTGCTCAGCATCCCCGCCGGTGACTACTTCACCGCCTGCAAGCCCGGCATGGTGGGAGAGGGCATTCGCGCGCCCTTCGTCGTCACCGACTCCGGCGAGCAGGTGGGCCCCACCGGCGACGACAAGCAGTTCGTCGAGCAGGCCAGCACCGCCTACGCCGGTTATGTGAAGGACCAGACCGATCAGCTGCTGACCAAGACCGAGAAGTTCGTCGCCGCGGTCAAGGCCGGCAAGGACGACGAGGCCCGCGCCCTCTACCCCGACGCCCGGGTGCACTGGGAGCGGGTCGAGACCGTCGCGGAGAGCTTCGGTGACCTCGATCCGCGAATGGACGCCCGGGAGGCCGATCTGGAGAAGGGCCAGGTCTTCACCGGCTGGCACCGGCTGGAGAAGGATCTGTGGCCCGCCCGCGCCCAGGGCTACACGGCCATGACCGCCGCGGAGCGCGGCAAGATCGCCGACACCCTGCTGGCCGACACCAAGACGCTGCACCAGCGCACCCGCAAGCTCACCTTCACCGCCGACGAGATCAGCAATGGCGCCAAGGGCCTGCTGGACGAGGTGGCCAGCGGCAAGGTGACCGGCGAGGAGGAGTACTGGAGCCGCACCGACCTGTGGGACTTCCAGGCCAACATCGACGGCGCGCGCGTTGCCTGGGAGGGGCTGCGTCCCCTGCTCAAGAAGAAGGATGCCGCCCTGGACGGCCAGATCGAGAAGGAATTCGCCAACCTGCAGAAGCTACTGGATGCACAGAAGCAGGGCAACGGTTTCGTCAGCTACGACAAGCTCACCAAGGAGCAGGTCAAGGAGCTGTCTGACTCTGTCAATGCCCTGTCCGAGCCGCTCAGCAAGATGACCGCGGCGGTGCTGGCGTGAGCGATTCCGGACTGTCCCGTCGCGGTCTGTTGGGCGCGACGGGCGCCGGGGCCATCGCCGCCGGTGGACTTTCCACGGCGGCGCGGCTCACCCCGTCGCACTCCGACAGCGGCCCGGGTGCGGCACCCGAGAATCCGGCGGAGCGCCGCTACCCCTTCCGCGGCGCCCATCAGGCCGGGATCATCACCGCGGCGCAGGACCGGATGCACTTTGCGGCCTTCGACCTGGACCCCCGCACCACCCGGGAGGACCTGATCGCGCTGCTGACGGACTGGACCAATGCCGCCGAGCGGATGACCGACGGTCTGGGCGCCGGCAGCCTGGGCCCGCTGTCCGGGCCCTACGACGCTCCACCGGACGACACCGGCGAGGCGATCGGCCTGCCGCCGGCCGGGCTGACCATCACCTTCGGCTTCGGTCCGACGCTGTTCGGGGCGGCCGACGGCGGCGGCAAGGACCGCTTCGGGCTGGGCTCGCGCCGGCCCGCGGCCCTGACCCGGCTGCCGCACTTCCCGGGCGACAACCTGCGCCCACAATTGAGCGACGGCGACCTGTGCATCCAGGCCTGTTCCGACGACCCGCAGGTGGCGGTGCACGCGGTGCGCAATCTCACCCGGATCGCGATGGGCCGGGCGCGGTTGCGCTGGTCACAGCTGGGCTTCGGGCGCACGTCGTCCACCTCCGACGCGCAGAGCACCCCGCGCAACCTGTTCGGCTTCAAGGACGGCACCATGGGATTGCGCGCCGAGGAGACCGACGCGATCGACCAGCACGTCTGGGTGCCCACCGGCGCCGACGCCAACGCGTCGTGGCTGGAGGGCGGTAGCTACCTGGTGGCCCGCAAGATCGCGATGCGGATCGAGACCTGGGATCGGGCCAGCCTGCGCGAGCAGGAGGGGATCGTCGGCCGGACCAAGGCGGAGGGAGCGCCGCTGAGCGGCGGCACCGAGTTCAGCCAGCCGGACTTCTCGCTCACGGGTCGGGAGGGCAAGCCGCTGGTGTCCTTGCAGAGCCACGTCGGGATCGCCCACCCCACCCAGAACAAGGGTGTGCGGCTGCTGCGTCGCGGGTACAACTATGTCGACGGCAATGATGAGTTCGGCCGCCTGGCGGCGGGGCTGTTCTTCATCGCCTTCGTCACCGACCCGCGCACCCACTACATCCCGATGCAGACCAAGATGTCCCGCTCCGACCTGATGCAGGAATACCTGCAGCACGTCGGCTCCGGGCTGTTCGCGGTGCCCCCGGGGGTCCAGGCTGGCGAGTTCGTCGGCCAGGCGCTCTTCACCTGAGCGGCCTGCACAGCGACGAAACCCCCCGGTGGCGAAGCCGTCCTGCTGCCCGCCGAGCAGCTCGAGCTGCAATTGGCCGGGCTGGAGGCCTTCGTGCACGGCTCTGCCGACATGGTGCCGCTGTTGCGACAGCACCTGTTGTCCGGCTGCTGGCGCCCGGTCTCGACGAGGATCACTGGCAGGGCGCAGCCGTGACTTGTCACTCGGTAGGGGCAGGGACCCCCCGTTCCTGGGGGGGCCGAAGTCATCACCTTGCCTGGCTGGCTCGGTTCAGCACCGCCAGGAAGTCCTCCGCGGTGGTGGTTGCGCCCAGCGCCTCCACCGTGCCTGGCTCCCCCAGAAGGCGGATGATCTCGTCCAGTCCGTCGCGGAAGGAGCGTCGGCCCGCCTCGGACAATGAGAAGAGCAGCACCACCCGCACGCTTGACGGTCCCCACGGAATCCCGCGGTCGCTGACCAGCACTGCAACCCCGGTGGCCTTGGCGTCCATTCGCATGGAGTGCGGAATCGCGAAGGCGCCGCCGAAGGAGGTGGGGGAGCGACGCTCCCGGTCCATGCAGTCCTCAAGGAAACCCTCGTCCACATAGCCCTGCTCCTCCAACCGGGCGCACATCAACGTCAGTGCCTCCCGCTTGGTGGGCACGGCCTCGACGTGCAGGAAGAGTGACGGGTCGATCAAGGTGCGCAGCAGGGTCACCATCCGCTCCCGTCCGAGCCGTTCCCGCTCGGTCCGGGCCGCGCGCAGGATCCGGTCGACGTCGGCATGCGGCAGCAGCGGGCTGATCTGCACCACTGGCGCATCCACCGCTGGCAAGGGGATGCAAGAGACCATCAAGTCGCTGGTGACCTGATCGCGACCCCCATCCCAGGAGTTCAGGGTGCGCTCCAACACCGCCTTGCCGCGGAGCGAATCGGCCAGTCTCGTGGTCAGGGTCTCCTCCAGTCCGTGGTAGCGGGGGGCCACCAGAGTGATCGTCGGCAGGTCGCGTTGCTCCAGAAAGGTCATGTAGAGCATGCCCATGTGCAGGGACAGGTAGTCCACCTCGCTGGGGGAAATCTCGACACCCAGAGCCTCCTCCAGCCTCTCCGCGAAGGCGAGGGCCAGCTCGTGCACGAGTGGATGGCTGTGTCGGAAGGCAGATCCCAGCGGATGGGCCAGGGCGACGCCGGAACGTGCGCGGGCGACCACATTGTCCACGTGTACCGCCAGCTTGAGCAGCATCGCGCGGTCAGGCGGGCCCAGCAGGTAGCGCTGGGCCACCCACTCCATTGAGCTGCTTACCAGTTGCAGCATGTCCGGGGAGACCAGGTCCGCAGAATTCACCTGACTACGGCCGACGGTGCGTACCGCGATGGCGGCGTACAGGGAATTGAGTTCCGCTTCCGGCAGCTCCGTACCGTTGTCTCCCGCCACCCTCTCGCCCAGCCGACGGCACAGCTCTTCCACCGCGGAGTCCCGGATGACGACAGGCGCGCCGTTCTCTGGAATCACGTGGCCGGATTGAATGCGGTCCACCGTGACCACCAGGTGGAGCACGACATCACCGAGCGCATACTCGTTCATCTCGATTTCGGACTCGGCGACGCACTCACTCACCGCCTGTCGCAGATGTGGCAGGTCCACCCGCGTGAACTCCTGGGCGATCGCATCCCAGTCGGGCGCCATGTCATGCCCATTCTGTTGCAATACCTGTCGCACCACTCGACGCCGGCTCCGTTCCGCGCCGTCCACCCAGATCTTCTCGTGATCTCGGCGGAGCACGACATCGTGTTCCCTCAGCACTTCGCGGGCTCGGGAGAGGTCAGCCTCCAGGGTGGAATCGCTGACACAGAGCTGGGCGGCCAATTGGTAGAAGTCGACCGGCTCTGTGCTCTGCGGCAGGGTCCGACACAAGTAGCCGAGCCGACGCTGTGGGGTATCGAAGGTTTGCTGCCGGGGGCTGGGGGCGCTGAGGGCCTGCGCCCGGCCAGTCGCCGTCAACGAATAGCCCTGGTGGCTGGTGGCAACCAGCTCGTCGTCCTGATTGAGCTGGCTCACGTAGGTGCGCACCGTGCGGCTGGAAACAGACAGCATTGAGCCGAGCTCCTCGCCCGACAGGGGGCGGGAAGCTCGGCTCAGGGCCGCGAGCAGCGCACGACGACGGTCCTGTGGCATGCGAACTACTTGGCTGCGACGAGCTTTCGGGCCTGATCCATGGCGGCCTTGCCGTCCATCATGCCGTAGGCGCGCATGTCCATCACGGCGCAGGGGATGCCCTTGGGCTCGGCAAGAGACCTGACTTCCTTTTCCTTGAACCGGATCTGGGGGCCCAGAAGCACGACGTCGTACTTGTCGATGTTTGCCGACAGCTCACCCACCGGGAGGGCGGCCACCTCCTCGCCGGGCTGGGCGACCTTCTTCATGTTGTTGGTCAGCAGGCTGGTGGACATTCCAGCCGCGCACACGAGCAGAACCTTCATGGGTGTTTCTCCTTTTCGGATTGGGTCAGTGCTGGCCGACGCTGGCCAGACGGGTGTTGAGCTCAATGAACTCGTCCGCCAGGTCCCTGACCAGCATGGCGCCGGTCAGGTGATCCTGGGCGTGAATCAAAATGATGTTCAGGGGAACCGCATTGCCGCGGGCCTCCTGGCTGAGCATCTTGGTCTGGTAATCGTGCGCGGAGTGCAGGTCAGTGTCGGCCTCTGCCAACAACTTCTGCGCCTCCTCCAGATTGCCCTCTCGGCTCTCCCGGATGGCCATCATCGCGCAGGACTTGGCATTGCCGGCAACCGAAATGATCTTGAACGCGACTTCATAGTCCGCGGGGTCCATGGCTTCTCCCTGTCTGGTTCCCGGCATCCACCGTGACGGCCGGGGTGCTGCCCAGCCTAGGAAGCAGACACCCGCGCTTCCACCAGAGCGACTTCCGCCATGGCGGAAGCAGGCTGGTTGGAATGCCCTATACGCCGGAGGGCACGCTGGATTTGGCTCGACGAGGAGCCACCACAAGAAAGGAGATTGGGGATGGCCCAATCGATGGATGTCATCAATGACAAGGTGATCACCCCGATCCTCAAGTTCGTCAACACCCGCCCGGTGCAGGCGTTGAAGAACGGCATGATGTTCGTGATGCCGCTGACGATCGTCGGCGCGATCTTCCTGCTGTTGGCCAATTTCCCGGTTACCGCGGTGGTTGAGTGGGAGAAGTCGGTGGGCCTGTACGAGCCCTTCATGCAGATCTACACAGCCACCTTCGACATGCTGGGCCTGGTGGCCTGCATGGGCATCGCCTTCTCCTGGGTGCGTGACGAGGGCTATGATGCCTTGCCCGCCGCGGTTTGGGCGGCCTGTACCATGATCCTGCTGACGCCGTTGCAGGTCTTGGCCGACGGCGTGAAGGAACCCATCACCGGCGTCATCCCGCTGGCCTGGACCGGCTCCAAGGGCATGATCGGCGGCATCCTGGTGGCTTACATGGTGGGCATCGTCTACACCTGGTTCCTCAAGCGGGACATCACCATCAAGATGCCCGACGGCGTGCCGCCGAATGTGGCCACCGCCTTCACCTCGCTGATCCCCGGCACGGTCATCATGATCATCGGCGCCATCGTCTTCGCCATCTTCAACCACTTCGACACCTCGATGATCGAGGCCATTTACAAGGGCATCCAGACCCCGCTGCAGGGCCTGTCCGACAGCCTGGGCGGCATCATCATCATCTGTATCATCATTCCGCTGCTGTGGTTCTTCGGCGTGCATGGCTCCTCGATCGTCTCCGGCATCATGCAGCCGATCGGCCTGGCCAACATGCAGGACAACCAGAAGATCCTGGATGCCGGTCAGGCGCTGACCGTCGCCAATGGCGGCCACGTCCTCACCCAGCAGTTCATCGACAGTTACATCGGTATGACCGGCTCCGGCGTCACCATCGGCATCGTGATCTACATGCTCGTCTTTGCCAAGAGCGCCCAGTTCAAGACCTTGGGCAAGCTGGGTGGTGCGCCAGCGATCTTCAACATCAACGAGCCGATCCTGTTCGGCACCCCGATCGTGATGAACCCGCTTCTGGCCATCCCCTTCTTCGTGATGCCCATGATCAACGGGCTGGTCACCTACTTCGCCCTCTACACCGGTCTGGTGCCACTGTTCACCGCCGTGCTGGTGCCCTGGACCACCCCGCCGATCCTGTCGGGCATGTTGTTGGGCGGCTGGAAGCACGCGGTGCTGCAGGCCTTCCTGATGTTCCTGTCCGTCGTCGTCTACTTCGTCTTCGCCCGCAAGGTGGACTCTCTGGCCTTCGCCGAGGAGAAGGCCGCCGCCGACGCCGAGCAGGCCGAGGTGGCCGCTGCCGAACTGTCCACGTCCGAATCCGACTCCGAATCCGAGACCACCGGCGCAACCCGCGTCGAGAAGGAGGAACTGGCATGACTTTCCCGAGCGATTTCTTCTGGGGTGCTTCCAGCAGCGCCTATCAGATCGAGGGTGGCAGCCGTGAGGACGGCAAGGGCCCCAGCGTGCAGGACGTGAAACAGGTGCCCGAGGGCACTCCGGACTTCACTGTCTGTTCGGACCACTACCACCGCTACGTCGAGGACGTCGCCCTGTTCGCCGAACTGGGCCTCAAGTCCTACCGCTTCTCCATCGCCTGGACCCGGATCTTCCCCGAGGGCACCGGTGAGGTGAACCCCAAGGGCATCGAGTTCTATAACAACCTGATCAACGAGCTGGTCAGCAAGGGGATCACGCCGATCGCCACCCTCTACCACTTTGACCTGCCGCAGGCTTTGCAGGAACAGGGTGGTTGGGCCAGCCGTGCCACCGCCGACGCCTTCGTCGAGTTCGCCAAGGTTTGCTTCAAGGAATTCGGTGATCGGATCATCTGGTGGCAGACCATCAATGAACAGAACATGATGACGCTGGTGCCGCAGCACGTGATCGGCACCGACGACCTGGGCGACTACCCGCTCTATCAGGCCAACCACAACATGTTCGTCGCCCAGAGCGCCGCCATGGCCGCCTGTCACGAGCTCCTGCCCGAGGCCAAGATCGGCCCCGCCCCGAACATCAGCTACATCAACCCGCTGACCTGTGACCCCAAGGACATTCTGGCCGCCCAGTACTACGCGGCGGTCCGCAACTGGATCTACCTGGATGCGGCCGTGCACGGGCGTTACAACACCTTGGCGCTGGACTACATCAAGCGGGCGGGCTACTCCCTGGAGGTCACGGAGGAGGATCTGGAGGTGATGCGGAGCGGCAAGCCCGACTTCATCGCCTTCAACTACTACAACTCGGAGACGGTGGCCTACGTCGAGGGCGAGACGCTGGTGGACGAGAAGGGCGAGATCCACGGCCCTGGCAAGGTGGTGGACAACCCCAACCTGGCCAAGACCCAGTTCAGTGGCTGGCCGATCGATCCGATCGGCTTCCGCACCACCTTCCAGGAGATCCACTCCCGCTACAACCTGCCGATGATCGTAACCGAGAACGGGCTGGGCGAACGTGACGAGCTGGTGGACGGCACCGTGGAGGACGACTATCGGATCGAGTACCTGCGCAACCACATCGCACAGATGCATGCCGCCATCGAGACCGGTGTGCCGATCCTCGGCTACCACCCCTGGTCTGCCTTGGACCTGATCTCAACCCATGAGGGCTTCCTCAAGCGGTACGGCTTCGTCTACATCAACCGGACCAATGATGACGAGAGGGACCTGGCCCGGATCAAGAAGAAGAGCTTTGCGTGGTATCGCAAGGTGATCGACTCGAACGGCCAGGACTTGTCCTGAACCTCGGTCAGGGGGGTGGCTGCGCTGGTGGCAACCACCCCCCTGGCGCTGGCCAACCAGAATGGAGGACATGACCATGCAACTCGACGAATTCCTTGAGCTGGTGGCTCGGCAGGAGCGACTCGTGGCCGGCTCCGAAGCCCATCAGTTCATGCACTCGGCCGCCTCCCGCGCCTTGGAGATCACCACGCGCCTGAACGCCTCCGGTGGAGATCCGGATCGCACCCGTGCCCTGCTGGCGGAGCTCACCGGCCGTGACCTGCCCGAATCGGTGAGTCTCTTCCCGCCGCTGCACTCCGAGTTCGGGCAGAACCTGCACCTGGGTGAGGGTGTCTTCATCAATCAGGGTTGCTTCTTCCAGGACACCGGCGGCATCTGGATCGGTGACCGCAGCCTGGTGGGGCACAACTGCATCTTCACCACGCTCAACCACGGCACTGAGCCGGAGCGGCGCGGCGACATGCTGCCCGCCCCCATCCACGTCGGTTCCGACGTCTGGTTCGGAGCCCGGGTGACGGTGGTTCCCGGCGTCACCATTGGCGACGGCGCGATCATCGGGGCCGGTTCCGTGGTGACCAAGGACGTACCGGCCCGCACGGTGGTGGCCGGGGTGCCCGCGCGGGTGATCCGTAGGATCGAGTCATGACCCAGATCGCGAGCACCACCTGCGCCGGTGACGGCACCATCACCACCTTCACCCTGGATGGGGAGAAACTGACCCCGCTGGCCACCAGCCCGATCGGCAAGGGTGTTTCGGCGATGGCCGTCGACGCCAGCAATCGCCGGGCCTACGTCTCGCTCAAGGAACCTACCGGCGTCGCCACCCTGGAGCTGGACCCCGAGTCCGGCACCTGGACGCAGACCGCGCACCACCCGCTGCCCACCCACCCCAGCTACCTGACCGTCACCGCCGACGGACGCTACCTGCTGGGCGCCGACTACGGCGGCGGCCGCGGCCTGGTCTGGGCGATCAGTGACGGACAGCTGGGTGAGCCCACCGCCAGCATCGAGTACCAGCGGCTGCACAGCGTCGCGGAGATCGACGGCTACTGCTACTTCGTCTCCCTGGGGCAGGACCTGATTGCCTGCTATCGGCTCACCGACGACGGTCGGCTGGAGCCGCTGCCCACCCCAACCGTCGCCGCTCCGGCGGGTTCCGGCCCGCGCCACCTGGTGATCACCCCCGGAGGCCGCGCCGTCTACGTCGTCACCGAGTTCACCGGCGAGGTGCTGCGCTACGTGCGGGATCCGCACACCGGCGTGTTGGCGCTGCAGCAACGGGTCGTCGCCCACGTCACGGATCGCGGCCTCAAGCCCAGCGTGATCGACGAGGACCCTGTCCAGAACCACTACGTCTGGGGCGCCGACCTCCACCTGGCCGGGCCCGAGGGCCGCTGGCTGGTGGTCAGCGAGCGCACCGAATCCACCCTGGCCGTCCTGCCGGTGGCCGACGACGGCACCCTGGCCGAGCCGGTCTGCCTGACCGAGACCGAGAAGCAGCCCCGCGGGTTCTGCGTCACCCCGGATGAGAACCACGTGCTCTGCCCCGGCGAGAAGTCCGAGCAGGTGAGTCTGTTCCGCCTCGAGGAGAACGGCCAGCTGGTGCGGGTGGCCCAGGCAGCCAACGGGAAGGGTTCCAACTGGGCCCGGATCGTGCCGCGGTGACCCTCAGAGAGCGCCGTCGCTGAACGGATCCGCCTCGTCCTCGATGGTGGCCACCGGCGGCGCGTCGTTGGCGCGTCGGGAGGCCAGCCGGTGCGGCACCCGGTCCCGCTTGAAGGTCACCGACGAGTAGCCATGCGGCTTGGGCTCGCCGTCGTCGCCCAGGGAGACCATCACGATCTTGTCGATCTTGATGATCACCTCGCCGGTGAACACATTGCGCACCACGGCCTTCAGCGTCAGGCTGGTGCGGCCCCAGTTCACGACCGCCAGGCCCATCTCGATGATGTCGCCCTGGCGGGCGGAGGAGACGAAGTTGATCTCGCTCATGTACTTGGTGACGGTGCGCTCATTGCCCAGCTGGATGATCGCGTAGATCGCCGCCTCCTCGTCGATCCAGCGCAGCAGACTGCCGCCGAACAGGCTCTGGTTGGCGTTCAGGTCTTCGGGCTTGACCCACTTGCGGGAGTGGAAGTTCATGGCATTCGGCACGCAGGCCATCGTAGTGCCCGGCTGGGGCGAGTTGGGGCGGCGCCGATGAGCCGGTCCTCGCGCGGAGCCTAGGGTCGGAAGCGGGACGGAGGGGTTCCGTGCAGTCGGGTGAAGGCTGCGGTGAAGGCCGACGCGTTGCGGTAGCCGCAGGCCGTCGCGACGTGGGCCACCGGGGTACCGTCGAGCAGGAGAAGCGCGGCGTGGTGCATGCGTGCCGCCAAGCGCCAGCGCGCCAAGGGCATGCCGGTCTCGCGCACGAAGATGCGGCGCAGGCTCCGGGAGGACAAGTCCACCTCGGCGGCCCACTCCTCGGACTCGCGGTCGTCGGACAGGTCGGCGAGCACGCGCCGGGCGATGCGCCGCGCCCTCTCGTCGACGGGTAGTGGGGGAGGGCCGAGCCGGGACGCGCATTCCACTGCTGCGGCCAGGCGCCGCAGCGCTTCCTCACGGGGGAGGCGGCGCAAGGCTGGCGGCTGGAGGCTCTGGCGGGCCCAGTGGTCGAGGGCGGCGGATCGGGCCAGGGTGCAGGGATGGCCTGGCATCCCCCGAGTGGTGGGAAGCCAGATGGGCAGCAGCAGTGCCTCCGGGGAACAGTCCACGGTGTGATCGATGGTGGCGGGGATCCACACCGCGCGCGTGTCGTCCGCCACGAAGTCACCGTCGGGTGTGGCGACATGGGCTCGTCCGCTGGCTGTCCAGACCAGTTCGGGGTGGTCGTGGACCAGTGTTCTGTCCGGCATGCAAACCTCCGTGTCCGACCCGCGATGACGATTTTGGTTAGGTCAGCCTAACCTAAATCATTGCGGAGTGGTCGGCCGGTGCACGAGTAGGCAAGGCGCCGGCCCGCCCAACCCCACCTCTTCGGGTCCTCGCGGCCCGCTGTCCGGAAGGCACCATGAACTCCGTCTTGCGCCGCCTGCAGGCCCTGCTGGCCTGCTGCCTGTTGTTGGCCATCGCCGCCTGTTCTGCAGGAAGCTCAACCAAGGAATCCACCACGGGGGCACCTGCGGCCAGCTCGGGTGTCTGGCCGCGCACCATCACGCACAAGCTCGGCACCACCACCATCCCGTCCCGGCCGCAGCGCGTCGTCTCCACCTCGATGGTGCTCACCGGCTCGCTGCTGGCCATGGATGCGCCCGTCATCGGCACCGGCGCCAGCAAGCCCGGCGCAATCGGGCTCGATGACCAGGGCCTGTTCACCCACTGGGCCCCCAAGGCCAAGGAGAAGGGCGTGAAGGTGCTGTTCAAGAATCAGCAGCTCGACCTGGAGGCGATCACGGCCGCCAAGCCCGACCTGATCTACGTCTCGGTCACCGGCGGCGACTCCTTCGCCGATTCGTACGCACAGCTCGCCAGGATCGCGCCGACGGTCGCCGTCGACTACAACACTGTCGGCTGGAAGGAGACCGTCAAGGAGCTCGGCGCCAGCCTTGGCATGGAACAACAGGCCACCGACGTCGTCGCCGACTACGATGCCAAGGTCTCAGCGCTGAAGAGCAAGGTCAAGGCCCCCGCCGAACCCGTGCAGATGATCGTCTTCAACCCCAGCAACGGCTCCGCCTTCGCCAAGCCCGGCGGCCCCCACGAGGCAGTTCTCAAGGACCTCGGCCTGACACTGGACGCCACCGATCTCGACAAGCTTGGCACCAACGAAGGTGGAAAGGGGCGTGGCGACTTCACCTTCCTCAGCGAGGAGAACTCCATCGCCGCCCTCACGGCCAAGACCGTCCTGCTCGTCTCCGGCACCGAGGACGACGTCCGCCAGATCAAGGCCTCAACGACTTACCAGAAGATCCCCGCCGCCCAGGCGGACGGCAGGCTGGTCCCGCTCGGCCTGCCCAGCTTCAAGCTCGACTACTACAGTGCCCTCGACATGGCCGAGCACCTGGCCAAGGCCTTCGGGGCATGAGCCGTCTGGCCATCGCCGACGCGGTGGCCGCGAGCCCACGGTCTGCCCGGCACGGACGTGCCGGGCAGGCCACCCTCGTGCCAGCCCTCGCCCTGCTCGTCGCCGTCCTCGCCCTGACCAGCCTGTTCGTCGGCTCGCGCCTGCTGACGCCCGGTGCCGTGGCCGAAGCCCTGCGCCACCACGACGCCAGCAACACTGGCCACGCCATCGTCGTGCGGATGCGCATCCCCCGTGCCGTCGTCGGCATCCTCGCCGGCATCGGCCTGGGTGCCGCGGCGGCCGTCATCCAGTCGATGACCCGCAACCCGCTCGCGGAACCCGGCCTGCTCGGTATCAACGCCGGCGCCTCCGCCGCCGTCTGCGTCGGCATCGTCGAGTTCGGCCTCACGGCGCCGCTGCCGATGATGCTGCTCGCCATGACGGGGGCTGGCCTCGCCGGAACAGTCGTCCTGCTCATCGGAGGAGCCTTCAGCCGCACCGCCGACCCGATCCGCCTTGTCCTGGCCGGCGTCGCCATCTCCAGCGTCCTGGGGGCACTCACCAGCCTGATGATCCTCAACCAACCGCAGGCCTTCGCCGATTTTCGCAACTGGGACGCCGGCGGCGTGGCCCCGCGGCCGTGGCCCTTGGTGGGGTTCGGAGCCGGCCTCCTCGCCGTCGGCCTGATGGTGGCGCTGGCCGCCGCCCGGTCCCTCGATGCCTTGGCCCTCGGCGCTGACATGGGCCGTGCCCTCGGCGTCAGCCTCGGCCGGGCATGGGCACTGGGAGGGGTCTCCATCGTCATCCTGTGCGGTGCATCCACCGCACTCGTCGGCCCGATCGGCTTCCTCGGCCTGGTGGCCGCCATCGGCGCCCGACGACTCATCGGTGGCGGGCTCGCGGCGATGATCCCGGTGGCCGGTCTGCTCGCCGCGGGGATGCTGCTCGCCTCGGACCTCATCGGTCGGATAGTCGCCATGCCCGGGGAGGTGGCCGCCGGGGTCGTCTGCGCTCTGGCCGGCGCCCCCGCCTTCGTCGCGCTGGCCCGAGGCTCCCGGGTGGTGACGGCATGACAACGCAGCCCGCCTTCCGCGTCGTGCGACGCGGTGGCCTCGGTCTGATCTGGTACCCACGCGCCGTGCTGGTCTCGCTCGTCCTGGTGGCCATCTGCATCGGCATCGCCCTGCTGGGATTGTTGAGCGGCTCGACGGACCTGCCGCTGCAGGTCGTCCTCGACGGTCTGCAGGGGCACGGCGAGGGCGTCGACATCGTGCGTGGCATGCGCCTGCCCCGGGTGATGTGCGGGCTGGTCGTCGGCGCCTGCCTAGGGGTGAGCGGCGCCGTCTTCCAGTCACTGGGGCGCAATGCGCTCGCCTCGCCCGACATCATCGGCGTGGCCTCCGGGGCGGCGCTCGGTGCAGTCACGGCCATCGTCGTCTTCCATCTGGGACGCGGTGGCACGGCGCTCGGCGCGCTCGTCGGGTGCGTCCTGGCCTCTGGCCTCGGCCATGTGCTCGCGCGGGGGCGGGTCCGGGTGGCCCAGCGCCTCGTGCTGGTCGGCATCGGCATCGGCGCCTTCTGCCAGGGGCTCACCACGCTCCTGCTCACCCAGATCGACCCCGACATCGCGATCGCCGGGCAGAAGTGGCTCACCGGAACCCTCAACACCCGCAGCTGGGATGACCTGGCGCCCGCTGCCCTCGGACTCGCCCTGCTCCCCGTCGTCGTCTGGTGTGCCCGGCACCTCAATGCGCTCGAGATGGGCGATGACCTGGCCCGGCAGCTCGGCGTTGATGCGGACGCCACCCGACGTCGTGCCGCGGCGGCGGGGGTGGCCATGTGCGCCCTGGCCGTCTGCGCCGTGGGGCCCGTCGCGTTCGTCGCCCTGGCCTCCCCGCACCTGGCCCGACGCCTGTGCCTCAACGCCACCGTGCCCGTGGTCCCGGCCGCACTCGCCGGGGCCACGCTGCTGTTGGGTGCGGACGTGGCTGGCCAATCCCTGCCCGACGGGTGGGGGATGCCCGTCGGCATCGCCACCGGCATCCTCGGCGGTGCCTATCTCGCCCTCGTCCTGACCAGGAGGTCATCATGAACACCAGCACGGCCATGGCAATGTCATCGCGCCTGGAGGCCCGGCGGGTCAGCCTCGGCTATGAGGGAGAGCCCGTCGTCGACGGACTCGACCTGGCCATCCCCGACGGGGAGTTCACCGCCATCATCGGCCCGAATGCGTGTGGGAAGTCCACCGTCCTCAAGGGGCTCGCCCGGTTGCTGGCGCCCAGCGTCGGCGAGGTGCTGCTCGACGGGCGGGCCATCGCCCAGCAGTCCACGGCCGATGTCGCCCGACGGCTGGGCCTGTTGCCGCAGGGTGGCTCCGTCCCCGACGGCATCCGCGTCGTCGACCTCGTCGCCAGGGGGCGATTCGCCCACCAGCGCTTCCTGCGTCGCTGGAGCGAGGCTGATGCGTCGGCCGTCGACCGCGCGATGGCCGATGCCCGCGTGGCCGGCCTGGCCGACCGGGTGGTGGACGAGCTGTCGGGTGGCCAGCGCCAACGCGTCTGGCTGGCCCTGGTGCTTGCGCAGCAGACCCCGCTGCTGCTGCTGGACGAACCCACCACCTACCTGGACGTGAACCACCAACTCGAGGTGCTGGACCTCTGCGCCCGCCTGCGCCGCGAGGGCCGCACCGTCGTGGCCGTCCTCCACGACCTCAACCAGGCCATCCGCTATGCCACACACCTCGTGGCCATGCGCGACGGCCGGATCGTGATGGCCGGAAGCCCCGAAGAGGTGGTGACCGCGGAACTGCTGCGAGAAGTCTTCCGGATCGAGGCGCTCGTCCTCGACGATCCGACCAGCGGCGGTCCACTGGTGGTGCCGGTGCGACCGCTGTCCGGGGAGGCGTGATGAAGGACAGGATGCTGCCGCCCACGCCCCGGACCGTGACGGGTGCCCCTCCGCGGACGTCCCCCGGATGGCTGGTCGACCTGCTCGGACGTGGTCCGCAGGCCGTCGAGCAGTGGTGGGCGGGCGTCGGCCGAACTCCCGTCGTCGGTCCCGTCCTCGAGCACGATGGCGTGGACGTCTGCGAGGTGACCTTCGTCGCGCAGGTCGACCCCGGCCCCGAACAGGCGGCAGTCGAGGTGATGGTGCACCTCAACGGCCTCACCGACCACCACCGTCGCGACATCACCCCATCGCTGATGGAGCCGGTGCCGGGTAGCCAGCTGCGCCACCTCACCCTGCTACTGCCCGTGGACGGCACCTGGTCCTACCGCCTCGTCCACGGCAGCCCCCTGGACCGCCACGCAGGCGCCAGCCGGGAGGGATGGCGAGCGGTGCACCTGGCTGGACGGGTCGACCCGCGCAATCCGCGGCGCCTGCACGATGGGCAGGGGGCCGATTCGTCGGTGTGGAGCGGGCCCGGGGCCCGCCTGGTGGACGGCTGGCCCGACGCCGGATCGCGTCATGCCGGAATGCTGGTGGAGCGGGAGGTGTTGCGCGACGACGGCGCCCGACGGCCGGTCTGGGTGCTGGGGGCGGGGCGGCTCGTGCTGGTGATCTTCGACGGTGCCCTGTGGCGCAGCCTCGGCATCGTCGACGCGCTGGCGGCCTGCGCTCCCCTCCTGCCGGGAGGGGAACCCCCGTCGCTGGTCTTGGTGGACTCGATCGACCACCAGCGCCGGGCGCTCGACCTCACCGACGAGGCCCGTCTCGGGGCGCTGCTGGGTGATGCCCTGGACGTGGCCGCACCAGTGCTGGGTGGGCTTCCCGATCCCGGACGCGTGGTCGTCGCCGGGCAGTCCTTCGGTGGGCTCGCCGCGGCGCTGGCCGTCGTACACCATCCCCAGCTGGCCCGGACGGCGATCGTGCAGTCGGGTTCCTTCTGGTATGACCCGGACCGTCCGACCAGCCCGGACCAGCGGGGGCCCGTTCCCGGGCGTCTGGCCCGCCAGCTGTGCGATCCCTTGGACCTGGCCGGGCGACGACTGCTCGTCCAGGCCGGTACCGACGAGGGCGAGATGGACAGCCAGGCCCTTTGGATGGTCGAGCGGCTGCGGGGACTGGGGGCCGAGGCCAGTTTTGACCACTGGCGCGGTGGCCACGACCATGCCTGGTGGCGTCACGGGCTGGTCTTTGCCCTGTCACAGCTGGGATGAGGAGGGCCGATGCCCACCGACCTCCTGTTCGGCGTCCGTGGCCTGTGTGCGGCCCACCCAGGCGGCCCCGAGGTGCTCCACGACATCGATCTCGACCTGCCGCGGGGCAGCTTTGTCGCCGTCATCGGCCCCAATGGCTGCGGAAAGTCGACCTTGCTGCTGTGTCTGGCGCGACTGCTGCGCCCCAGCCGTGGAACGGTCGACTTCAACGGCCAGCCACTCAACAGCGCCACGCCCCGGGCCTTGGCCCGCCGTCTGGCCTTTCTGCCGCAGCAGCCGCTCGCACCGGACGGCATCCGGGTGCGGGACCTGGTGATGCGCGGACGGCACCCGCATCGGCGCCTGCTCCTACCACCCGGCGCTGCCGATCATCAGGCCGTCGACGAGGCTATGGCCGTCGGAGGCGTGGCTGACCTGGCCGATGCCCGGCTTGCCGAGCTGTCGGGCGGTCAGCGGCAGCGCGCGTGGATTGCCATGGCGCTGGCCCAGCAGACCTCCACCATCCTGGTCGACGAGCCCACCAGTTTCCTCGACATCGCCCACCAGGTCGACGTGCTCGAGACCTGCAGTCAGCTGGTGGCGAGGGGCCATGACGTCATCGCCGTCCTGCACGACCTGAGCTTGGCCTGCCGCCACGCCGACCTGCTCGTGGTCATGTCCGCCGGGCGGGTCGTCGCCGTCGGGTCGCCGACACAGGTGATGACCGTGCCGCTCGTCATGGACGTCTTCGACCTGCCCTGCCGCATCATCAGTGACCCCGAAACCTCGACACCCCTGGTGGTGCCCCGTCGCCACCACACCGCCGCCAGCCAGGGCACAAGCCCCATCACAGCCACGAAGGAGCACCCATGAAGTCATCCATGATCGTCACCGTCCTGCTCGCCGCAGTCCTCGCTGGCTGCGGCGCCACCGGTTCCGCCCCCCAACCGTCGCCACCGGCCAGCACCTCCTCTGCCCAGGTCCATACCGTCGAGACGGCCTTCGGGCCGGTCAGCATCCCACGCTCTCCGCGGCGCGCCATCGCGCTCGAAGGTGGCGTCGGCCCCTTGTTGCAGGCCGGCATCACCCCGCTGGCCACCGCCGACGGCGACTATCCGGACCAGTTCCTGCCCGCCGAGTACCAGAAGGTGAAGGACCTGCCGATCATCCTGGGCAAGGACGGGCCCGATCTGGAGAAGATCGCCGCGCTGAAGCCCGACCTGATGATCGGTTTCGTCCGCGGCGGCAAGGCCGCCGAGCTCAGCGCCGAGGCGAAGGCCCAGTGGCAAAAGCTCAATGCCATTGCCCCCACCGTCCTGATCCGTTCGACAGGATCGTCACAGACCAAGGACGCCACGCTGGCGATGGCCGAGGCCCTTGGTCACGGAGAGGAGGCGCATGCCGCGAAGAAGGCCTATGAGGCCAAGGCGGCCGACATCCGCACCAAGCACGCCGCGGTGCTGTCCCGCCACGTCTTCGCCGCCGTCGACTACTACGAGAAGGTCAACGTCTACTCGCCGATCTCGTGGCCCGGTGACACCCTCGTCGATGCCGGGGCGAAGCTCACTCCGGTCTCCCGCGATGAACGGCAGGAGAATGCCACCTTCCTCTCCCTGGAGCAGCTGGGACGGCTGTCCGACTCCACCGTGCTCCTCTA
Organism: Luteococcus sp. H101; assembly: GCF_038433155.1. Classification (NCBI taxonomy): domain Bacteria; kingdom Bacillati; phylum Actinomycetota; class Actinomycetes; order Propionibacteriales; family Propionibacteriaceae; genus Luteococcus; species Luteococcus sp. H101. The sequence continues at coordinate 220,445 of NZ_JBCDMW010000019.1, read as the reverse complement.
CGAACAGCGTCCCGACGACACGCCCGGCGAAGGCGCCACCGAGCTGCTCAAGCAACCGACCTGGCGAGCGCTCCCGGCCGTCAAGGCCTCGCATGCGTACGGCCTTCCCTACTTCTTCGCTGACCGCTACGAAACCGGGCTCATCTCGCTGGAGGCCCTTGACACGATCTTGTCCCGGCTCGAATGAGTGCCACAACCACTGGAGGAAACATGGAACACCACCATCCCCAGGGCCATGCCCCTGACGACGAAGGTCCACGAATCGCCCGCTGGTGGTTCCCCCTCAAACCACGACGCATCGAGGTGGTCTGGGTCCGCCGACTGTCCGAGCACATGGTGCGGCTGCGCTTCACCGGACCCGATCTGGACGACTTTCCGACGGTCGCCCCAGAGGACCACGTCAAGCTCTTCTTCGATCCCGATGACCACAACCGGATCGTCCTGCCCGAGCTTGACGAACAAGGACGGGCATCGTTCGGTGGGTTGACCTACCGCGACTACACGGTGCGCGCCTTCGATCCGGCTGGGCCGTGGCTCGATGTCGACGTGGTCCTGCACGGTGGTGGCATTGCCAGCAATTGGGCGGCCAGGGCTCGCCCGGGTGACGCGTTGGGCATGCTCGGCCCACGAGGCTCTTTCCAGGTCAAGGACGTCTTCGACCAGTACCTGTTTGCCTGCGACGAGACCGCACTGCCCGCCATGGCTCGGTGGCTCGAGATGCTGCGCCCGGGCGTCCCGGTCACCGCCTATGTGGAGGTGGCTGGCCCTTCCGACGAGCTGCCCCTGCAGACGCGGGCCGACCTTCACCTCGTGTGGCTCCATCGCGACGGACGACCAGCCGGAAGCACCCGCCTGCTGGAGCAGGCCGTGCGCGGGCACGCGCTGCCGTCCCGTGGAGATTTCTTCGTCTGGGTGGCAGGCGAGTCGACGTCGATCAAGCCGTTGCGGCGCTACCTTGCACGAGATCTGGGGCTGCCGCGTGACAACTGGGACGTGGACGGTTACTGGCGGCGAGGCCAGACCAACCACGACCATCACATCGACGAGGAGGACGAGTCGGCTGATGCCGCCTGAAGAATCCGGCCGTCGCCGCTGGTTCCGGGCGGCAGTGCTGCTGCTCCTGGTGATCGACCTGCTGGCCTGTCTGGGCAGTCTGGCCATCGGCTCGCAATGGATCGAGCCCACGAGGGTATGGGCAGCGTTGTCCGGCCGCGGGACCGCGAACGAGCAGGCCATCGTCATGGGGCTTCGGCTTCCCCGCACCCTGCTCGGGATGTTGTGTGGGGCCTCGATGGGGATGGCCGGCGCCCTCACCCAGGCCCACACTCGCAACCCGTTGGCCGATCCGGGACTGCTCGGCGTCGGGTCGGGTGCCAGCTTCGCTGTGGTCTGCGCGATGGTGTGGCCGGGCTGGCAAGCGCCTTCGCAGTATGTCTGGGCCGGGGTGGCCGGTGCCGTCATTGCCGGTATCGGGGTGATCGGTCTCGGCCTGCGTCAGCGTTCGGTCGAACCCATGCTCGGGGTGGTGCTCATCGGAGCGGTGGTGACCGCCCTGCTGGGGTCCGCCACCAGTGCCGTGGTGATCACCCACCCGCACCAGATGGGCTCCTTCCAGGCCTGGAGCACCGGCTCACTGGACGGCCGTGGCCTCGACGTGGCACGAGGTGTCCTGCCGGTGTTGCTGTGCGGTCTGCTGCTCGCGGTGTCAGCGCTGGGCGCGCTCCCCGCGCTCGAACTCGGAGACCGGCTCGCGGCGAGCCTGGGCAGCCGGGCCGTTCGCGACCGGGCAATCGGTCTTGCAGCCGTCGTCTTGTTGTGCGGTGGCTCCACCGCCGCCTGCGGCAGTCTGGGTTTCATCGGACTGCTGGCGCCCCATGCCGCCCGTCGACTGTGCGGTGGGCGCCCGGTCATGACTGCGCTCTTGTGCCTACCGACGGGGATTGCCGCCATCCTGATCGCTGACATCATCGGCCGGGTCGCCACTCGCGGCGCCGAAGTGCCGGTCGGTGTCACGCTGGCCGCGCTCGGGGCTCCGCTGTTCGTGTCGCTGGCCCGACGGGCAGGCGACGAGCGGTGAGGGGCCGGTCAGTGGCATGCAGCACGGGCCTGGCCGTGATGCTCATGGCTCTCCTGGTGCTGGACCTGTGCCACGGGCAGGGGTGGATCGCACCACGCGACGTCCTCGCCGTCGTTCTGGGCACCCCTGAGGTGGACCCAACCGCGTCGTACCTGGTGGGAACGGTGCGCGGCCCAGGAGCTCTGGGGGCCGTGATCGCCGGGGCGGCGCTGGGACTGGCCGGAGCCATCACCCAGTCGCTGCTGCGCAATCCGCTGGCCAGCCCGGACATCATCGGGGTCAACGCCGGGGCGTCCTGCTGCGTGGTGGCCACACTCGTCGGCAATGGTGGCGGCGGGATTGCGGCCGCGTCGGGACTGCGAACCGGTGTGGTCGGTCTTCTGGGTGGCCTGGTGGCGGGGGGCTTGGTGGTTGCGCTTGCCTGGCGAGCAGGCCTGACCGCGCGACGTGTGGTGCTGGTGGGTCTTGGGGTCGGTGCCGGACTGCAGGGGCTCACCTCCTGGCTGTTGCTGCAGGTCCCCGCCGCTGACCTGTCCTCGGCGATGGTGTGGTTGACCGGTTCGCTTGCCAATGTTCCCTACGCCTCATTGGGGCAGCTGGGTGCAGGTGTCGGGGCCTGCCTGTTGCTGGCTGCCGCCAACCGGGGCGAGCTCTCCCTGTTGCAGCTGGGTGACCTGACCGTAAGGTCTCTGGGTGTGCGCCTTTGGTTGGCGCAGGGTGTGCAGGCGCTGCTGGCGGTCGTCGCCGCGGCCCTGGCCTGCGCAGTGGCTGGCCCGGTGCCGTTCATCGCGTTCAGTGCACCGCAACTGGCCCAACGTGCCCTCCGCTCGCCCGGGCCGCCGCCCTTGGTCAGTGCCATGACGGGCGCTGCACTGCTGGTGGGGGCGGACATCGCGGCTCGAACCGCTCTCGGCACGCCTGTCCCGGTGGGCCTGGTCACGGCCGTGCTGGGTGGGCCGGTGCTGTTGTGGACACTGATGAATCGTTCCCGGCCGGCCTGAGCCGCATCGGCCGTCGCGCCGCACCGTCCCAACTGGTGCACGACAGGCCGGCCCGGGCCACCCGATGGGTACCCTCTACCCGGTACACGACAACTTCTCCCGAGGTGGGCTCATGTCAGACGCGACGCCACCCGTCAGTGCGGCGGGGCACGAGAACGAACTCCGACGGGGGCTGCGCGCCCGGCACCTGAACATGATCGCGATCGGTGGAGCCATCGGGACCGGTCTGTTCGTGGCCTCCGGGCAGACCATCAACTCGGCCGGCCCCGGCGGCGCCCTGCTGGCCTACGCCGCCATCGGCTTCATGGTCTACCTGCTGATGCAGTCTCTGGGCGAGATGTCCACCTGGCTGCCGGTGGCCGGCTCCTTCGAGACCTACGGCACCCGCTTCGTCAGCCCCTCCTTCGGCTTCGCGACTGGTTGGAACTACTGGTTCAACTGGGCGATCACCGTCGCCGCCGAGCTGGTGGCGGCCTCCCTGGTGATGAAGTACTGGTTGCCCGACGTTCCCGCCTGGGTCTGGTCGGCCGGCTTCCTGACCATCCTCTTCCTGCTCAACGCGGCCAGCGTCGGCACCTTCGGGGAGAGCGAGTTCTGGTTCGCCTCCATCAAGGTGGTCACCGTGATCGTCTTCCTGGTGGCCGGCCTGGCGATGATCCTGGGGATCATGGGCGGCAAGTCCCCGGGCTTCGGTAACTGGACCAACGGCGAGGCGCCCTTCGTGAACGGCTGGCAGGGCATGCTCGGGATCTTCATGATCGCCGGCTTCTCCTTCCAGGGAACGGAGATGATCGGCGTCGCCGCCGGTGAGGCCGACGACCCGGAGAAGTCCATCCCGCGCGCCATCAAGGCCGTCTTCTACCGGATCATGCTCTTCTACATCGGCGCGATCGCCGTCGTCGGTTTCCTGATCAGCTACACCGACGAACGGCTGCTGTCGGCCGACGTCGACAACATCGCCGTCAGCCCCTTCACCCTGATCTTCGAGCGGGCCGGGATCGCCGGCGCCGCGTCGCTGATGAATGCCGTGATTCTGACCTCCATCCTGTCCGCCGGCAATTCCGGGATGTACGTCTCCACCCGGATGCTCTACGGCATGGCGCGTTCCGGGAAGGCGCCCAGGATCTTCGGCACCACCACCAGGCGCGGGGTGCCGTTGACCGCGCTGCTGGCCACCACCGTCGTGGGGGCCATGTGCTTCATCGCCAGCCTGATCGGCGACGGCGGCGCCTACCTGTGGTTGGTCAACGCCTCCGGCCTGGCCGGTTTCATCACCTGGATGGGCGTCGCCTGGTGCCACTACCGCTTCCGCCGGGCCTTCGTCGCGCAGGGGCGCTCACTGGACGAGCTGCCCTTCCGCGCCCGCTGGTTCCCGCTCGGCCCGCTGGTGGCGTTGGGCATGTGCGCCATCGTGGTGGCCGGGCAGAACTACCAGGCCTTCCTGGGCGACGTGGACATCGAGGGACTGTTCGCCTCCTACCTGGGGCTGCCGGTCTTCCTGGCGCTGTGGGCCGGGCACAAGCTCGTCACCAAGGCCCCGACGGTGGACCTGACCACGGCGGACCTTTCCCGCACCGACGTCGCCGATGATGTGGCCTACGACCTGATCCCCTGATCGGATGACGTCCCGCGCCAGGGGAGAGGTGATCGCCGCGCTGCTGGTGGTCTGTCTGTTCTGCGCGATCGTGGGGCCGGTCTGGTGGCAGCGCTGGCGCGAGGGGACACTCGGCTCCGCCACGTCCGCAGCGCCGGTGCCGACCCCTCCACTTCCGGGGCGGGAGGCCGCGACCGTGGTGCGGGTCAGCGACGGTGACACCGTCGTGGTGCGACGGGGTGGCCGGGAGGAGACCGTGCGGATCCTGAACATCGACACCCCGGAGACGCACAAGCGGGGCACGGCCGTGGAATGCCTCGGCCCCGAGGCCACCACCGCCCTGACCCGGCTGCTGCCGAAGGGCACGGCGGTGGAACTGGCCCACGACGGCCCGCGCAGGGACCGTTATGGCCGCACCCTGGCCGCGCTGTGGGCCGACGGCCGTCTGCTCTCGGCCGAGATGGCGCGCCAGGGCCTCACCGGCGCCGTGGTGGTTAGCCGAGCCGACACCTTCCTTGCCCCCGTCGCCGCGGCCCAGCAGGAGGCCATGACCGCACACCGGGGCCTCTATGATCCGGCGATAGCCTGCACCCTGGCCGGGCAGACCCGGGCCCGGGTGCAGGCGCTGCAGAGCGACGACGTCGCGAAACTACGCGCCGCGATCGCGCCGGCGCAGGCCCTGCGACAGCAGCTGGCCACGCCGGACTCGAAGATCGGCGCGGTACAGCGCCAGCGGCACCCGGCGGCCTGGCGTCAGGCCCGGGTCGACGAACTGGACGAAGCCCTCACTCGGGCTGCGCGAACAGTGCGGTGATGCTGGCGCTGTCCAGCTCATTGGCCAGGATGGTGAACCGGACCTGCGCGCTGGTTGCCTCGTCGGGCACCGGCAACTTGTCGAAGGGCAGGGCGTGCACGGTGTGCACATAGCGGTGCGCCGGGCCGGGCGGCGGGCAGGGGCCGCCGTAGCCCTCGTAACCGTAGTCGGTCACCCATTCCCGCACGCCGTCGGGCAGCGGGCCGCCCTCGGGCACGGAGGTCAGGTCCCCGGGGAGATCGACGGCCACCCAGTGCCACCAGCCGGAGCCGGTGGGGGCGTCGGGGTCGTAGATGGTGATCGCGAAGCTCTGGGTCCCCTCGGGGACACCGGTCCAGCTGAGCTGCGGGCTGATGTTCTGGCCACCGGCGCCCTGCTCGGCATACTTCAGGGCAATCTCGGCGCCTTCGGTGATGGACGTGCTGGTGATTTCCATGACCAGAGCCTAGTCAGTCGACGCGCCCGAAGCCCAGCACATGGAGCACCAGTTCCCCGGCCTCGTCGCAGGCGTCCAGGTCGATCGAGGCCTGCAGCTGCCAGTCGTGGTCATGGTCCGGGTCGTCGATGATCTGCGCCACCCGCCAGGTCCGCGGCTCGCCGCCCTTGCCGCCGAACTCCTCGATCCGTAGCATCTTCGGCCCGCGGGCGTCGCCGTCCAGACCCATGTCGTCGTGGGCATCCCAGTAGGCCCCCAGCGCCGCATCCCAGGCGTCGGCATCCATCACCGCGTCGGGATCCCGGGCGTCCAACTCGGCCAGCTCATCGACCTTGTCGTAGGCCATCAGCTCCACATGCCGCCACAGCGCATTGCGCACCAGCACGGTGAAGGCCCGTCGGTTGCCGGTCACCGGATGCCGCTTCTCCGCGGGGTGGGTGAGCGCCTTCAGCCGGTCCTCGGGGTCCGCGTCGGGGTCGGTCAGCGCCTCCCACTCGTCCAGCAGCGAGGAGTCGGTGAGCCGGATCACCTCGCCCAACCACTCCACCAGGTCGGTCAGCTCGTCGGTGACAAAGCGCTCCGGCACGCTCTGCCGCAGCGCCCGGTAGGCGTCGGAGAGGTAGCGCAGCAGCAGCCCCTCGCTGCGCTGGATCTTGTAGTACGCGACATACTCACCAAAGCTCATCGCGCGTTCGAACATGTCCCGGACAATCGACTTGGGGCTGAGCTGGTTCTCGGTGATCCAGGGATGACTGGGCCGGTAGGCCTCGTAGGCATGGTCCAGGAGTTCGGCCAGCGGCTTGGGCCACTCGACGTCCTCCAGCACCTCCATCCGTTCCTCGTAGTCATAGCCGTCGGCCTTCATCTCGGCGACGGCCTCACCCCGGGCCTTGTACTGCTGCTGGATGAGCACGAACATCGGGTCCTCCAGCGTGGCCTCGATGATGCTGACCAGGTCCAGCACATAGTCGGCTGAATCCGGGTCCAGCAGCTCGAAGGCAGCCATCGCAAAGGCGCTCAGCGGCTGGTTCAGCGCAAAGTTGTCCTGCAGGCTCTCCGCCAACTCGTAGCGACGGCCGGACGGCTCGGGCGGTTCAAGGCGGGTCACGACGCCGGCCTGGATCAGGGAACGGCCCAGCGCCACCGCGCGGCGCTTGAGCTGCTTCTGGGTGCGCTCGTCGCCCACCGACTCCTCGACCAGGTGGACCACGGCCCGGGCGGTGTCCTCGTCGCGCTCCACCAGGTTGAGCAGCATCGCATTGGTGATCCGCATCCTGGCGTGCAGGGTCTCCGGGGTGGAGTCGATCAGCTTCTGGAAGCTCTCCTCGGTGTAGTTGACGAAGCCCTCCGGCGGCTTCTTGCGCTGCACCTTGCGACGCTTCTTGGGGTCATCACCGGCCTTGGCCAGCGCCTTGGTGTTCTCGACGACGTGTTCCGGCGCCTGCGCCACCACATAGCCGACGGTGTCGAAGCCGGCGCGCCCGGCCCGGCCGGCAATCTGGTGGAATTCCCGGCTGCGCAGGGTCCGCATCCGGCGCCCGTCGAACTTGGTCAGGGCGGTGAACAGCACGGTGCGGATCGGCACATTGATGCCGACACCCAGGGTGTCGGTGCCGCAGATCACCTTGAGGAGTCCTTGCTGGGCCAGGGTTTCCACCAGCCGTCGGTAGCGGGGGAGCATCCCAGCGTGGTGCACCCCGATCCCGGCCTTGACCAGCTTCTCCAGGGTCTTGCCGAAGCCGCCGGCGAAGCGGAAGTGGCCCATCGCCTCGACGATCCGGTGCCGCTCCTCGGTGCTGACCAGCTTCACGCTGAGCAGCGCCTGGGCGCGTTCCAGGGCGGCGGCCTGGGTGGAGTGCACGATGTAGACCGGCGCCTGGCCGGTGGCGACGATCTCCTCCACCGTCTCGTGGATCGGGGTGAGCGCCCAGCGGTAGACCAGCGGAACGGGGCGGACGGCGTCGGCGATCACCGCGGTCTCCCGCCCGGAGCGACGGGTCAGGTCCTTGCGCAGCTGGGAGACGTCACCCAGGGTGGCGCTCATCAGGATCTGCTGCGCCTGCGGCAGTTCGGTGACGCCCACCTGCCAGGCCCAGCCACGGTCCGGGTCGGCGACGAAGTGGTATTCGTCCATGACCACCTGCGTGACGTCGGCGGTGCGCCCCTCCCGCAGGGCGATGTTGGCCAGGATCTCCGCGGTGCAGCAGATGATCGGGGCGTCGGCGTTGACCGACGCGTCGCCGGTGACCATGCCCACATTGGTGGCCCCAAAGACATCGCACAGCGCGAAGAACTTCTCGCTCACCAACGCCTTGATGGGGGCGGTGTAGAAACTCACCCCGTCGGTGGCCAGGGCGTGGAAGTGCGCCGCCAACGCGATCAGGCTCTTCCCGGAACCCGTCGGGGTCATCACGATGGCATTGTTCCCACTCAGGATCTCCAGGATCGCCTCCTCCTGGTGCGGGTAGAGCGTGATGCCGGTGGAGGCCGCCCAGGTGATGAAGGCTTCGTGGATGGCGTCGGGGCCGGGATTCGAGCCCAGGGCGGGCAGCTGGTCGATGAGGCGCATGGTGCCTCCATCCTTCCATGGGTAACCTTCGGGCCATGGGCCAGACCAGCTTCGCCGTCGCCTTCCTGGGCGGCCTCGCCGCACTGTTCAGCCCCTGTGCCGCCATGCTGCTGCCCAGCTTCTTCGCCTTCGCCTTCAACCGCACCGGCACCATGGTGGGGCGGCTGCTGGTCTTCCTGACCGGGCTGCTGGCCGTGATGGTCCCGCTGGGCGTGGCCGCCGGCTCCCTGGGACAGTTGCTGGTGCGCGACGCGGCCCTGCTGATCCGGATTGGCGCCGTGGTGCTGGTGCTGCTGGGTCTGGTCACCGCTGCCGGGATCAGTCTGCCGATGCCCGGCCTGTCCCGTCGCGGCGGCACCAACCCGGCCTCCCCCCTGGCGATCCTGGCGCTGGGGGCCAGCTATGGCCTGGCCAGCGGCTGTACCGGCCCCATCCTCGGCTCGGTGCTGACCCTGGCCGCGCTCGGCGGGAATCCGCTGGTGGCGGGCCTGTTGATGGCGGTCTACGCGCTGGGGATGGCGCTGCCCCTGATGCTGCTCAGCCTGCTGTGGGAACGCCTGCGGCTGGCCGAGCGCGGCTGGCTGCGGCCCCGGTCGGTCAGCCTGGGGCCGGTGCACACCACCGTGAGCCAACTGGTGACCGGGCTGGTCTTCGTCGCGCTGGGGGTCTTCCTGTTGTTCACCGGCGGCCAGACCGGCGGGCTGCTGGATGCCACCAGCCAGTTCCGGTTGGAGAACCGGCTGGCCGCTTGGGGCCGCAGCCTGGGGGACCTGCCCGTCGTGGTGCTGCTGATTGCCCTGGCGGGTGGGCTGACGTGGCTCTGGCTGGCCGAACGCGACAAGATGGCCCCATGAGCACTGACCACGACGCCAGCCAGCCCGCCCCGCTGCCCGAGCCGATGCTGGACGGCAGGTTGGTGGCCACCCTGCCCGACCGGGCGATGCCCTCGCTGGTGGCCGCGGTGGAGGTGATGGTGCAGGAGGGGATCCGCTCCCTCAGCCTGCCCGCCCCACAGCTGGCCGAGGTGGCGCGGCTGCGCGGCATCTTCGGGCAGCGGGCCAGCATCGGGGTGCACGACGTCGGCGACGCCGCCACCCTGGACGAGGCCCTGGCCGCCGGCGCCGACTTCGTCGCCCTGTGCGGGCCTGACGAGGACCTGGTGGCCACGGCGCGGCAGGCCGGGCGCCCGGTGCTGGTGGCGGCCCTGACCCCTACCGAGGTGCGGGCCGCCTGGCGGCTGGGGATTTCCGGCGTGCTGGTGGTGCCGGCGGAGGTGATGGGCTCCGGCTATCCCGAGGCGCTGGTGCCGTTGACCCCCGACGCGGTGCTGTGTGCCCGGGGTGGTCTGGGCGCCTATTCGGCCCGACGCTGGGCCGAGGCCGGCGCGGTGGCGGTCTGGTTGGACGACGCGCTGATCGGCGACGCCTTCACCGGCGGTTCGCTGGGCAGCCTGCGGGAACGGTGCCAGACCTTCCGCACCGCCGTCGACGAGTGACTACTTCTTCCCGCCGCTCTGCTCGATCGCCTGGGTGAACACCTCGAGCGGCTGCGCCCCGGACAGCGGCGTGGTGTTGACCACGAAGAAGGGGGTGCCGCTCAGGCCCAGGCTGCGGGCCTCGTTCACGTCCTTCTCCACGGCGGCCCTGGTCTGGGCGCTGGTGGAATCCTTGGTGAACCGGGCCAGGTCCGGCACCCCGGCGGCCTTGGCGAAGGCCAGCAGGTCGGCTTGCTTGATGGTGGGATGCCCGCTGGTGGGCGCCTTGGCGTGTACCGCGTCGTAGAACTCCCAGAACTTGTCCTGGTTGCCGGCGGCGCGGGCCGCCATCGCGGTGTTCATCGACTGGTCGCCGAACAGCACCAGGTCCCGGTGCTCGATCCGCAGGCTGCCGGAATCGATGTAGGGCTTGAGCTGGGGGGCGGTCTCCCGGGCCCAGACCGAGCAGAAGGGGCAGCGGAAGTCGGACCACTCGATCATCACCACGGGCGCGTCCACCTTCCCCTTGGCTGTCGGATCCTCCGGATTGCGTCGCGGCAGCTTCTTCATCGCGGCAATCGCCTCCGGGTTCTGCGACGGCTGGGCCCCCGTCGCCGCCGGTTGCGCGCTGCCCGAGGCGGCGGTCTGGGGCGTGCCCTCCCCGGCCCGCAGCCGCTTCAGCTCACTGCTCTGCATGGCCAGCATCGAGGCCAGCACCACGCTGAGCGCGGTGAGCATCGCCACCAGCACCCAGGGCAGCCGGTTCGGCTTGCTGGGGGAGGGGGCGGCGCTGGCGCCGTGCTGCCACCCCTGTCCGGGGGTGTGCGGGGGCTGGTGCTGTGCTGGCTCCTGGGACATGCCCCAACCCTATCCGGCGGGAATGAGCGGATGACTGGGGCATTAGTTCGGTTTCACCCGCCGGATCGCCCGCCCAAGGTCGCGGCAAGGCCGTTTGCGATGAAAGACTGGGGCGACGCAGCAGCTCGACGCGGGGGTGTCGAGTCCACGGGGGCTGCGGATGGAGGTTTTCACCGATGACCAGAATGAGCCTGGCCGAGCGCCGTCAGAAGCTGATCACGGCGGCACTGACCGTGATCGAGGAGCAGGGACTGGCCTCGGCCACCACTCGGGCCATCGCAGCCCAGGCGGGCATGCCGCTGGCCAGTTTCCACTACGCCTTCGAGTCCCACCAGGCGCTCCTGCGGGAGGCGATGGGGGCCCTGGACGAGGCCGAGCTGGCCCGCCTGGAGGCCCTGGAGGTGCGGGGCGATTCCACCCATGAGGTGCTGCTGGGCCTGCTGGACCAGCACCTGCACGACGTCGTCGCCCAGCGTGGCACCCAGCTCAGCCTGTGGGAACTGGCCGACCAGGCGCTGCGCACGCCGGGGCTGGAGGACGTGCCGGCCGGGTGGCGGGCCAAGCGGGTGGCCCTGCTGGCCACCAAGCTGGCGGACCAGCCGGATCCCGAGGGGCTGGCCGAGGCGCTGCTGATGCTGGCCGATGGGGTGACGATGCGGTATCTGATGACTGCAGATGAGCTGGGCACCCGGCAGTCGATGGCGGTCTGGCTACGGCAGGCGGTCGCTGCCTGAGAATCCCGACGGAGCTTTTTGGGATTCTCTCAGAATTTCCTTACACTTGTCTCAGAAACGGACAAGCAGTGAGGACATGACGTGACGGACCCGGCCGACGCCCAGCTCGAGCCCCTCGAGAACCCCGCGGAGGGGATCGAGGACGAACCTCGACGGGTCCGTCAGCTGGTCGCGCCGCTGGCCCTGGTGGCCGGGTTGGCCGTCGCCATCGGCGGCGCCATCCTGATCCCCAGCTCCGCCAGCGAGGACATCGCCGAAGCCTCCGGCCCGCAGGCCACCAGCGCGCAGCCGCAGCACACCAACACGCCCAGCGTGCTGCCCAGCCCGAGCCGCACGTCGCACACGCCGAAGGCGAGCGCCACCACCAGCGTCAGTCAGAAGCCCAAGCCGAGCGTGAGCCCGACGGTCAAGGCCGTGCCGAGCAAGGCCACTCCCAGCGCCTCCTCCACGTCCAAGGTGGCCTCCTCGGTCAGCTCCGCGACGGCCACTCCCCGGGAGACGGTGGAGACGGTGGCCCCGCTGAGCGAGGTGGTCGGCACCCGCTATGCCACCGAGGACCTGAACGTGCGTCGGCAGCCGGACGTCGATTCCGAGCGGATCGGCGGCCTCCGGCAGGGCGACGAGGTCAAGGTCACCGAGCTGCATCGCGACGGCTGGCGGCAGGTCTCGCTGGACGGCAAGCCCGGCTGGGTGCGTTCCGGCTACCTCAGCCTGGCCAAGCCCGCGGCGGAGGCCCGGGCCGCCACCCCCAGCCGCACCACGGTGGCCGCCGACGACTCCGAGGAGTCGGCCTCAGCCGGCCGGGAGACCCGGCGCGGCACCGCCTCCAGCAGTGACGGCACCTCCGTCAGTCGCTCGGCCCGCGGCCTGCGCACCGACACCTGTCCCACGTCAGCGCCCAGCGGCCTGACTGCGGCCACCCGCTCGGTGCACCAGGCGGTCTGCGGCAACTTCCCGTCCATCACCAACTACGGCGGTGCCCGGGGTTCCGACGATGCGCACGGCAGTGGCCGCGCGCTGGACGTGATGGTCAGCGGTCAGCAGGGCTGGGAGGTGGCCCGATGGGCGCGTGCCAATGCCGCGCGGTTGGGGATCACCGAGGTGATCTACTCCCAGCAGATCTGGACCACCCAGCGCTCCGGTGAGGGCTGGCGTTCCATGGGTGACCGGGGCTCCGCCACGGCCAACCACTACGACCACGTGCACATCACCGTCGGCTGACCAAGCCCCAGACCCCAGGCCTCAGTCCCACTGCCAGGACAGGCCGTGGACGCCGATCGGCGCGTCCAGCAGGCTCAGCTGCAGCTGTCCCTCCTGGATCCGCAACGGGTCCCCGGGGACGGCCAGCGTCTCCTCGGGCGCCGGTGGCCACGCTGTGGGCTCTCGTCGCTGGTAGTAGCGGGTTGCCCGGGCCGGCGGCTGCCCCCGGAAGATCACATTGACCACGAAGTCACGCTGCCGGCTGTGCAGGGCGCGCTGGAAGCGGAAGCAGGGGGCCTCGGTGGGGGCACAGATCACCTGGTAGCAGAAGGCGTGCAGCTCATCCCTGGCCAGCGCGCGGGGCAGGATCAGCTCGGCCACCACCAGATGCGCCTCGGGCACCTTGATCTGCCGGCCCACCCGGCAGCCGGAAATGGCGCGGATGCGGGGCGCCGCCGGACCGTCCGCGTCCTGGAAGTAGATCGCGGGGATCCGACGCAGCCCGTCCACGCGAGCAGCGGCCAGCTGGTGGTGGGCGACGCTTCGCTCATTGCGGCGGGCGCCAATCACCACCAGGTCGGCGCTGCTGATTCCCCGCAGGTTCTGGGCGGTGAGCTCCAGGCTGGTCAGGGCCCGTTCCAGCTCGCCCATGGTGGGGCGAACGGGCTCGCCCTGGTCCTCCTCGCCCCTGGCCAGGGTCTGGCGCAGGCTGCCGGAGGGTAGTGACAGGACTCGCTCCAGTTCCTCCACGGCGCGCAGCGAGTTGGCTCGTCGCGGGGTGTTCTTGCCGGTCTGCCAGTTGCTCAGCGTCGCCACCGAGACCGGGGTGCCGGCCGCCGTGAGATGGTCGCTGATCCGGCCCAGGGTCAGCTCGGTGCCGGTCAGCGCCTGGGACAGGCGCAGCGCAAAGGCCGGGTTCTGCGTGAGTTCCGTGCCGGTGGAGGTCATGGAACAATTTTGCTCAGTGAAGGATCAATTGGACAGGGATCTCGCTTCCGGAGTGTGGTTCCGGCCTACGGCAGATCTGGTTGACCCGAATGCCGCCGGCCGCTAGGGCCAACTAGGCTGGCCGCATGACGACTCCGGTTGATGCCACCACCACGTCCGCCTGGGCGGACCTGACCACGCTGCACGACGAGTTCACCCCGGACCTCAAGGGTGCCTTCGCCTCCGACCCCGAGCGCGCCCAGCGCTACACCCTCGACGCGGCCGACCTGCACGTCGACCTCTCCAAGAACTTCCTGAGCGACGAGGTGCTCGCCGCCCTGCTGGCGCTGGCCGAGCAGGTCAACCTGGCCGAGCGTCGGGAGGCCATGTTCACCGGTGAGCACATCAACGTCACCGAGGACCGGGCCGTGCTGCACACCGCCCTGCGGCTGCCCAAGGCCGAGGAGCTCAATGTCGACGGCCAGGACGTGGTGGCCGACGTGCATGAGGTGCTGGACAAGATCTACGCCTGGGCCGAGCAGATCCGCAGCGGCGAGTGGAAGGGCGTCACCGGCAAGCCGATCACCACCGTGGTGAACATCGGCATCGGCGGCTCCGACCTGGGCCCCGTGATGGTCTACGAGGCGCTGAAGCCGTACAAGACCGGCCCGGACGCCCGCTTCATCTCCAACATCGACCCCAACGACTGCGCGGAGAAGGTCGCCGACCTGGATCCGGAGCAGACGCTGTTCATCGTCGCCTCCAAGACCTTCACCACCCTGGAGACCTTGACCAATGCCCGGATGGCGCGCGACTGGCTGCTGGGCAAGCTGACCGAGGCCGGCGTGATCGACGGGTCCGAGGAGCAGGCCAAGGACGCCATCGCCAAGCACTTCGTCGCCGTGTCCACCGCGCTGGACAAGGTGGAGGCCTTCGGGATCGACCCGAACAATGCCTTCGGCTTCTGGAACTGGGTGGGTGGCCGCTATTCGGTGAGCTCCGCCGTCGGCACCGCCGTGATCGTGGCCATCGGCAAGGAGAACTGGCAGGACTTCCTGGCCGGCATGCACGCCATGGACCTGCACTTCCGGGAGACCGAGCCGGCCAAGAACGTGCCCCTGATCATGGGCATGCTGAACGTCTGGTACACCAACTTCTTCGGTGCCGAGAGCCACGCCGTGCTGCCCTATGCGCAGTACCTGCACCGCTTCGCCGCCTACCTGCAGCAGCTGACCATGGAGTCCAATGGCAAGTCGGTCCGCTGGGACGGCACGCCGGTCACCACCGGCACCGGCGAGATCTTCTGGGGCGAGCCCGGCACCAATGGCCAGCACGCCTTCTACCAGCTGATCCACCAGGGCACCAAGCTGATCCCGGCCGACTTCATCGCCGTCGCCAATCCGGCGCACGCCACGAAGGACGGCGACGTGGACGTGCACGAGCTCTTCCTGTCCAACTTCTTCGCCCAGACTGCGGCGCTGGCCTTCGGCAAGACCGCCGACGAGGTGCGTGCCGAGGGGACGGCCGAGCACATCGTCCCGGCCCGGGTCTTCGCCGGCAACAAGCCCACGACGTCGATCATGGCCCCGGCCCTGACCCCGAGCGTGGTTGGCCAGCTGATCGCCCTGTACGAGCACATCACCTTCGTCCAGGGCATCGTCTGGGGCATCGACTCCTTCGACCAGTGGGGCGTGGAGCTGGGCAAGCAGCTGGCCATGAAGATCGCCCCCGCCGTCCAGGGGGACGAGGAAGCCAAGAAGCAGCAGGACTCGTCGACGCAGGGCCTGATCGACTACTACCTGGCGAAGCGTTCCAAGTGACCCTTTCCTGATCCTGTCGAACCGCGCCCCGTCCTCCCCGCGGAGGGCGGGGCGCCGTCGTCCTTCCGGGCCGGCGGCAGCACGTATCATTGGTGTGCGCTCCCGGAACTGCGGGAGCCCGTCGATGGCCCGGCGCTGCCGCTCAAAGGCGCCCCTGTCGTGGCTGACTGCCCTATTCATCCCCTGTTGATCTTCATTCCCCGGTGGGAGTACCAGTGCTGCGGCGAGCCCCTGCGGGTGGGTGACGTGCTGCCGCTGCGGCTGAACCCGATGCCACCGGATCGGGTCTGGGCCCGACGACTGCCGGCGCCGCCGGAGTGGGTCGGCACGCACCACGGGCCGGCCGCGCCCGGGGATCGCCTGATCCGGGCCCACGTCTACCGGATCTGGGAGGCCTTCGCCGACGAGGAGGTGGTGGGGGGCCGCATCCGGCTCGCTCCGTCGTCGGGCAGCCTGCGCCCGATCCTGGTGATCAACCCCAACCGGGACACCTGGGAGGGGGATCCGGACTGGGATCGCCCCGGCCTGCCGCCCGGTCGCCGTCGCCCGCGGGCCGCCCACGGCTGGGTGCTGCTGGTGGACGTGCTGGCCGAGCTGAACCCTGCGGTCCAGTAGCGACGCTGGCTAGGCTGGGGCCACGCACCACAGAACGGGGATCCTCATGACCGACGCCGGGTTCAGCCTGCCCACCATCACCGACACCGCCACCATCCCCACCGGGGACATGCCCGGTGACAAGGTGCAGATCGGCGAGGATCATGTGGCCAAGGCCACCACCGTCCTCGGTGAGCTGTGGCCGCAGCTGCAGCAGATCCTGGCCGACTCCCCGCACCGGCGCGCGGTGATCTCGGTGCACGGCGGCTCTGGTGTCGGCAAGTCGGAGACCGCCTCGGTGCTGGCCGAATTCCTGCGGCACAACGGTCTGGGCGCCTATGTGCTCAGCGGGGACAACTACCCCCGTCGGATTCCGCGCGACAACGACGCGGAGCGGCTGCGGGTCTTCCGCAGCGAGGGCCTCAAGGCCTTGGTGGCCTCCGGCGGCTACGACGAGCAGGCGAAGGCCACACTGGCACAGCTGCAGACCGTCGACCGCGACGCGGACCCGGCCGCGTGCGCCGAGTACCCGTGGCTGGCCGCCTACCAGAAGGGCGGTGCCGAGGCCCTGGAGCAGTACCTGGGCAGCCCGCTGGAGGTGGACTTCGACGAGGTCAGCGCCATCCTGGCCGCCTTCCATGATGGCGCGGATTCCCTGCACCTGAAGCGGATGGGCCGGGAGCTGGACCAGCTCTGGTACGACGACGTCGACGTGCGTGACGTGCAGGTGCTGGTGATCGAGTGGACCCACGGCAACTCCGCCAACCTGCGCGGCGTGGACATTCCGATCCTGCTGAACTCCACCCCGGAGGAGACCTTGGCGCACCGTCGCTCCCGGGCCCGGGACGGTGCCACCGACAGCCCCTTCACCACCATGGTGCTGGGCATCGAGCAGGCCCATCTGCACGAGCAGGCCCACCGGGCCAAGATCATCATCAACAAGGCCGGCGAGCTGATCAGCCACGCCGACTACCTGAAGAGCATGGGTGCGGACCTGCCCGAGCCCGGGGCCATGATCAACTTCTACCCGGACAGCATGGGCGGAACGCTGGGCGACGAGGTGGACTTCCTCACCGATCCGGCCGTGGCGGGCGCCTTCACCAGCGCCTACGTGCTGCCGAGCGTCTTCAACACCGATCTTGACCGCGGCTTCTCGGTGATCGACTACGACCTGTCCACCACCTACACCCGCCCCGGTGACCTCGAGGCCCTGCGCGCGGCGGGCATCAAGCTGAAGTTCGACTTCATCCTGAACCACGCGTCGGTCCTGAGCCCGCAGTTCCAGGACCTGCTGGCCAAGGGCGCCCGCAGCGAGTACGCCGACTTCTTCATCGACTGGAATGCCTTCTGGGAAGGCCATGGCGAGATGACCCCCGAGGGGTACATCCAGCCCGACGCCGAGTTGATCAAGGACATGTTCTTCCGCAAGCCGGGCCTGCCCATCCTGATGGTGCGGATGCCCGACGGTACGGAGAAGCCCTACTGGAACACCTTCTACCAGGAGGTGCGCTACACCGCGCCGGATCCGCAGACCATCATGCAGGTGGCCGGGGTGCAGTACCAGACCGCGGTCCGCCTGGCCGAGAGCATCAAGGCTGCGCTGGACGAGGGGCTGACCCCGTCGGAGATGGCACTTGATCTTGGTGCCGATGTTGATCTTGAGGCTTGGAATGCCGTCGTCGAGCACCTGGAGGCCGGCCGGCGCTACCTGGGTCAGATGGACCTCAACATCAAGAGCCCCACGGTCTGGGACTTCTACGCCGACGTGCTGGACAAGCTGGCCGGCTACGGCGCCGAGATCGTCCGGCTGGACGCCTTTGCCTATGCCCCCAAGGAGCCGGGGGAGAAGAACTTCCTCAATGATCCCGGCACCTGGGATCTGCTGGACCAGGTCAACCAGCTGGCCACCGACCGCGGCCTGAAGCTGCTGCCGGAGATCCACTCCCGCTACGAGGAGAAGATCCACGAGCTGATCAGCGCCAAGGGCTACCTGACCTATGACTTCTTCCTGCCCGGCCTGGTGATCGACGCCTTCGAGAGCCAGGATGCCGGCCACCTCAAGGCGTGGATCGCGGACATCCTGGTCAAAAAGCTGCGCACGGTGAACATGCTGGGCTGTCACGACGGCATCCCGCTGCTGGACCTCAAGGGCCTGCTGTCCGACGAGCAGATCGACGCCCTGATCCAGACCGTCAAGGGCCGCGGCGGCTACGTCAAGGACCTGCACGGCGAGAAGAAGATGTACTACCAGGTCAACGCCACCTACTACTCGGCGCTGGGGGAGAGCGACGACGCGATGCTGCTGGCGCGCGCCATCCAGCTCTTCATGCCCGGCAAGCCGCAGGTCTGGTACCTGGACCTGTTCGGCGGCACCAATGACCATGCCGCCGTGGAGCGGGCCGGGGCCGGTGGCCACAAGGAGATCAACCGCACCAATCTGACTGTCGAGCAGCTGCGCCATGGGTTGGCACAGCCGCTGGTGCAGCGCCAGATCGAGCTGCTGCGCTTCCGCAACAGCTTCGGCGCCTTCGGCTGGGATGCCGAGTGCACCGTCGCCGAGACGGCGGCCCACGAGCTGCAGATCACCTGGCGCAAGGGGGAGCACGTCGCCGAGCTGCGGGCCGATCTGGCGGCCAAGCGCTTCACCATCACCGCCGACGGCCAGCCGGTCTGATGGCCCGGCCCCTGATGCGCGGATGGAGCCGTCGTCGTCGGTTGGTGGCGGCCGGCGCGGCCGGTCTGGTGGTGGCGCTCGGCCTGCCGTGGCTGGTCACCGCCGTCGGTTCGGCCGGGCGGGTACACACCGTCGAGGAGTTCGCCGCGGACGGTGACCAGGCGCCGGTGGCCCTGGTGCTGGGTGCCCAGGTGCTGCCGGACGGCCGGCCGTCGCGCTACCTGCGTGGGCGGCTGGACCGGGCCGTGGAGCTGCACCGGCGCGGGCTGGTGAAGGTGATCCTGGTCTCGGGGGACAACGGGACCGAGCACTATGACGAGCCCACCACCATGAAGCGCTACCTGACCGAGGCCGGTATCCCGGAGGGCGACGTGGTGACCGACTTTGCCGGCTTCGACACCTACGACTCCTGCGTGCGGGCCAAGCGGATCTTCGGGGTGGACCGGCTGGTGGTGGTGACCCAGGGCTACCACGTGCCCCGGGCGGTCACCACCTGCCGCCTGGTGGGGGTCGACGCCCAGGGCGTGGGGGACTGGAGCGTGCAGGGCACGGGGCGGCTGCAGAATGTGCCGGTGCTGTGGCGGCTCGGCTGGGCCCGGTTTGCGGTGCGGGAGGTGCCCGCCAACCTCAAGATGCTGGCCGATGTCGGGCTGCACCGCACCCCGACCATGGGGGAGCCGGAGAAGGGCGTCCAGGAGGCGCTGGGGCGCTGAGGGAGTCAGTAGGCGCCGTCGGAGGCCAGCACGGCCTTGACCGTCTGCGCCAGGATCGAGAGGTCCTGGGTCATCGACCAGTTGTCGACGTAGTACAGATCCAGCCGGACGGTGTCGTCCCAGCTCAGGTTGGAGCGGCCGGAGACCTGCCACAGGCCGGTCAGGCCGGGGCGCACCTCCAGGCGACGGTTGACGTGCGGGGCGTACAGCGCCACCTCCTTGGGCAGCGCCGGCCGCGGGCCGATCAACGACATGTCGCCGCGGACCACATTCCACAGCTGCGGCAGCTCGTCGATGGAGAAGCGACGGATGAAGTGACCCACCTTGGTGATCCGCGGGTCGTTCTCCATCTTGAACATCACCGCATTGGGGCCCTGGTTCTGCAGGCTCTTGAGGATCTCCTCGGCATTGGTCACCATCGAGCGGAACTTGAGGCACTCGAAGTGCTCGCCATTCTTGCCGACGCGCACCTGCTTGAAGATCACCGGGCCGTGGTCGTCGAACCAGATGGCCAGGGCGGTGATGATCATGATCGGGCTGATCGCCAGCAGGATCAGCGAGGCGAAGACGATGTCGAACAGGCGCTTGCCCCAGCGGCCGGCCTGCTGAGTGGTGGGCGGTTCCACCAGCACCAGCGGGATGCCGGCGACGGGCCGCACCTGGATGCGCTGGCTGGCAATGTCGGTCAGCGCCGGGGCCACCACCATCTGGCAGTGGTGCGATTCCAGCTGCCAGGCCATCCGACGGAAGCCGCGCGAGGAGGGGAAGGAGCCGTTGGCGAAGATCACGATGTCGATGTCGCGGGAGTCCACCACGTCCAGGGCCTCCTCGACGGTGCCCAGCACGGGCAGGTCCAGATCACCGCGTGCGGAGCCCTCCGGCAGCAGCGCGCCGACGACGTAGTAGCCCAGCCAGGTCTCCCGCTGGGCGACGGTCAGGATCTCCTGGATGTTCTCCGGATTGCCGGCCAGCACCACCCGTCGGGTCAACCAGCTGCGGCGACGCAGGATGTGGATCACCCGGCGCACCATCCAGCGGGTGAGCACCAGCATCGGGGTGCCGACCGCGAACAGCAGAATGTAGAAGCCGCGTGACAGGTCGAACTTGGTCAGGTAGCAGCAGATCCCGATGAAGGCCGCGGCCATCAGGCTGGAGTGCATGGTCCGGGCGTACTCGTCGGTGCCGGTGCCCAGATTCTTGTCCGAATAGGCGCCGACGCTGAGCAGGCAACCCAGCCAGATCACGACGGCCAGCGGCCACAGCGTGGAAACGCTGTAGTGCACCTGCGCCAGGTCCTGGAAGCCGGGCACCAGGTTGCGGAAGGCCAGCGCGATCAGCGTGGACAGCAGGATGGTCAAGGTGTCGGTCGCCACCAGGATCCACGGCGCAAAGGCGCGCGAACGATGGGTGACCCGACGCGGAATCCGCAGCTTGGTTGGGTTCACGGTGTTCTTCAACAGCATTCTCGCTCCACCCCTGGAGACGGGCGGCTGCCAGTGGTGGGTCTGCGCGCGCTGACGTGTCCCACCCTTGACTCCCCCGAGTAAAGATCGTGGTCTGGAAGGGCCTGGACCCTCTCAGTTTGTGGCTGGTCTGACGCAGTGCTCCCGACACGTCCTGACCCCCGGGCCACGTTGCGGACTCTACCGGGAGACGGGTTCCACGGCATCGTCGCGCAAGGCATTTGAGCCCGAGTACTCAGCAGGATCTCAGCCGCTCGGTCGGGCTCCCGGGGTCACCAGGTGGAGACGCCGCGGCCCATGCCCTGGTAGTGCCAACCTGCCCGCTCCCACTGCCGCGGGTCCAGCACATTGCGCCCGTCGATGATGTGCGCCTCGCGGACCCGCGGGCGCAGCTCCTCCGGGTCCAACTCGGTGAAGGTCTTCCACTCGGTGAGCACCATCACCACGTCGGCATTCTTCACGGCCTGCTCCACGGTGTCGACGACGTGCAGGTCGGGCCGGGCCCGGCGCAGCGCACCTCCGGCGGCCGGATCGGTGATCACGACGTCGGCGCCGCGGGCCCACAGCCGGGTGGCGATGTCCAGTGCCGGAGAGTCGCGCAGGTCGTCGGAATCCGGCTTGAAGGCCGCGCCCAGCACCGCCACCTTGCGGCCCACCAGCCGGCCACCGAACAGGTCGGCCGCCATGTCGACCGCGGTCTCCCGGCGACGCAGGTTGATGGCGTCCACCTCGCGCAGGAAGGTGAGCGCCTGATCCACGCCCAGCTCACCGGCCCGGGCCATGAAGGCCCGGATGTCCTTGGGCAGGCACCCGCCGCCGAAGCCGATCCCGGCGCGCAGGAACTTCTTGCCGATCCGGTCGTCGTAACCGATCGCCTCGGCCAGCCGGGTCACGTCGGCGCCGGTGGCATCGCACAGCTCGGCCATCGCGTTGATGAAGCTGATCTTCGTGGCCAGGAAGGAGTTGGCCGCCACCTTCACCAGCTCGGCGGTGGGGTAGTTGGTCAGCAGCCGCGGGATCTGTTCGGCCAGCAGCTGGGCATAGCACTCGTCCAGGATGGCGCGCAGCTGTTCGCCCCGCTCCCGGTCCTCCGGAAGGCCGTAGACGATCCGGTCCGGGTGCAGCGTGTCCTGTACCGCGAAACCCTCCCGCAGGAATTCCGGATTCCACACCACGGCGATGTTCTTGCCGGAGGCCTTGGCCGCCTGCTCGATCCGCTCTGCGGTGCCCACCGGCACGGTGGACTTGCCGGCGATCAGCACCGGGACGTCGCCCTGCGGCCGGGCGTGGGTGAGCACCGACTCCACCGCGGCGTCCACATAGCTCAAATCGGCGGCGTAGCGGCCCTGCATCTGCGGGGTGCCGACGCCGATGAAGTGGATCTGGCAGTCCGCGATCTCGGCGGCATCGGTGGTGAAGCGCAGCCGGCCCGCCTCGACATTGCGGGTCAGCACCTCGCCGAACCCCGGCTCGTGGAAGGGAGTCTCACCGCGCGCCAATTTGTCCACCTTGGCCTGGTCGACGTCGAGCCCGATCACCTCGTGCCCCAACTCGGCCATGCACGCGGCATGCACAGCACCCAGATAACCGCAACCAATCGTGGACAAGCGCATGGTGACACCCTAGCGAGCCGGGGTGTACGGCCGGTGAACAATCGCGGGGATCAGAAATCGGCCTCCGCGGGGTTGGCGCCCAGCCGGTTGTTGGACTCGATCTGGGCAATAGCGGCCACGTCCGACTCGTCGAGCTCGAAGCCGAAGACGTCGAAGTTGGCGGCGATCCGCGCCGGGGTGACGGACTTGGGGATCACCACATTGCCCAGCTGCAGGTGCCAACGGATGATCACCTGGGCCGGGGTGGCCAGGTGCTTCTCCGCGATCTTGGCGATCACCTCGTGCTGCAGGTCCTTGGCCTGGCCCAGCGGGCTCCACGCCTCGGTGGCGATCCCGCGCTCCGCATGCACGGCCCGCAGCTCGGGCTGCTGCCAGGTGGGGTGCAGCTCCACCTGGTTGATCGCCGGGGTCTCGCCGTTCAGCTTGTCCAGGTGCTCCACATTGTGGTTGCTGACGCCGATGCTGGTGGCCAGGCCCTCGGCCTTGAACTGCTGCAGGGCATCCCAGGCCTCGATGTAGGCCTCGCCGTACTTCACATTGGCCGGCCAGTGGATCAGGTAGAGGTCCACGTGGTCCAGGCCCAGCTTGGTCAGGCTGGTCTCGATCGCCTTGCGGGCATCGTCGGCCTGGTGCGAGTCATTCCACAGCTTGGTGGTGATGAACAGCTCGTCGCGGGCAATCCCGGACTCCTCGATCGCCTTGCCGACGCCCTCCTCGTTGCCGTAGATGGCGGCCGTGTCGATGTGCCGGTAACCCACCTCCAGGGCGGTGGCCACCGCGGGGGTTGCCTGCTCGTTCTCCACCTGCCAGACACCGAAACCGAGCTGGGGGATCTGCTTGCCGTCGTTCAGGGTGGTCATGGGTACGGACATGGTTCTCCTCGATCTGTCGTGCGGTTACGGGACGATTCCCGTGCGGTCAAGCCACTGCCTCGCGATCACCGCGGAGCTCTGCTGCTTGCCGACACTCAGGGTATTCAGCTCCACCAGTTCCTCGGTGGTCAGGCGGCTGGTGACCAGTGCGATCACCGACGCGGCGTCGGCCCCCACCCGGGAGCTGGCCACCGGCACCACGTTCTGGGGCAGGACCAGGTTCTTGGGATCGGACAGCACCACCAGGTTGTTGGCCTTGATGGCCGGGCTGGCGGAGTACACGTCGGCCACCTGGACCTTGCCGTCGGTCAGGGCCTTGACGGTGAGCGGGCCGCCGGAATCCTCCACCGGCAGCACCGTCGCCTCCACCCCGTAGGCCTGTTTGAGCCCGGTGGGGCCGTAGGGGCGCTTGGCGATCTCCGAGTTGGCGGCGATCTTCACCCGACCCAGCGTGGCCAGGTCCTGGATCGTGGCCAGCTCGTGCTGCTTGGCGGCCTGTGCGGTCACGACGAAGGAGTCCTGGTCCGTGGCCTCGGCCGGCTCCAGGGCCATCAACCCGGCGGGCAGGCTCTCCCGCAGTCCGGTCATGATCTGGGGCGTGCTGCGGGCGGTGGAGTCCTTGCGGTAGTACTGCAGCAGCGCGCCGGCATATTCCGGCATCAGGTCGATCCGGCCGGCCTGCAGCTCCGGCAGGTAGACCTCCCGCTGACCAATCTGGTAGCTGCGGTGGATGGTCCAGCCGCGGGACTCCAGCGCCTGGGCGTAGAGCTCGGCGATGATCTCGTTGGAGTAGTACTGCTGGGAGCCGATGGTCAGTTCCTTCGACGCGGGTCCGGCGTCGCCGGCCTGCTGCGTGCCCAGCGGGTCACTGCTGGCACAGCCGGCCAGCATCACCAGCGCGATCAGCGCGGCCAGTAGGCGTCTCATGTCATCTCCCGGGGTTCTGGGATGGGGCGGGCGCGACGAAGTGCCCGCTCGGTCAGCTCGAAGGTCAGCTCCAGCGCGATGGCCAGGCCCACCACCAGGAGGGAGGCGGCCAGCATCTGCGGATAGTCCTGGGTCTTCAGGCCCAGGAAGAGGTCCCGGCCCAGCCCGCCGGCCCCCACGTAGGCGGCCAGGGTGGCCGTGGAGACCACCTGCAGGGTGGCGGAACGCAACCCGCCCACCAGCAGGGGCAGCCCCAGCGGGATCTCCACCTGGCGCAGCACCTGCCATTCGGTCATGCCCTGCGCCCGGGCGGCGTCGACGGTGACCGGGTTGACCGCCTCGATCCCGGCATAGGCGCCGGCCAGCACCGACGGGATGGCCAGCAGCACCAGGGCGACCAGCGGAGCCTGCAGCCCGACGCCCAGCCACAGCCCCAGCAGGGTGACCAGCCCTAGGCTGGGCAGGGCCCGGGCGGCACCGGAGCTGCCGACGGCCAGGTTGCGGCCCCGCCCGGTGTGCCCCACCAGGTAGCCCAGCGGGATGGCCACCGCCGCGGCCAGCGCGACGGTGAGCAGGGTGTAGCCCAGGTGCTCCAGCAGGTGGGTGGGCCAGCCGTCGGGGCCGTGCAGGTTGGCGGGGTCGGCCAGCCAGGCGAAGGCGGCGCGGATGAAGTTCATCGTCGGCCTCCCCGTGCCCAGGGCAGCAGCAGCCAACCCAGCCCCACCAGCAGCGCGTCCAGCCCCCAGGCCAGCGCGACCGTGAGCACGATGCCGGTCAGCACCTCGGCCAGGATGCCGCGTTGGAAGCCGTCGGTGAACAACTGGCCCAGGCTGGGCACCCCCAGCAGGGCGCTGACGGTGACCAGGCTCACGGTGCTGACCGCCACCACCCGCAGGCCGGCCAGCAGGGCGGGCCCGGCCAGCGGCAGCTGGACGGTGAAGAAGCGGCGCACCGCGCCGTAGCCCATCGCCGTGGCGGACAGGGTGGGGCCCTCGCCGACGGCGTCCAGCCCGTCGGTGGCGGAGCGCACCATCAGGCCAAAGCCGTACAGGGTCATGGCGGCGATCACATTCCACCGGTCCCGCACCGTGGTGCCGATCAGCATCGGCAGCACCACGAACAGCGGCAGCGACGGGATGGCGTAGACCAGTCCCGAGATGGCCACCAGCGCCGCCCGACCCGGGCGGTAGCGGTGCGCCAGCCAGGCCACCGGCAGGGCCAACAGGAAGCTGAGCACCACCGCCGGAAGGGTCATCAGCAGGTGGGACCAGGCCTGATGGCCGATCAGGCCCAGGTTGTCCAGCACCCACCTCATGGGCCCAACCGTCCCGCCGGGCGGCCATTGGCGTCCACCACCAGGGTGCCATTCGGGCCCTCCACCAGGTGCAGCGTGAGGTCACCGCGGTCCAGACCCAGGAAGCTGGCGACGAAGTCGTCGGCCGGGTTGGCGACCAGCTCGGCAGGGGTGCCCACCTGGGCCACCTCCCCGCCCTTCTTCAGCAGCACGATCTGGTCCCCCAGCGCCAGCGCCTCGGCGATGTCATGGGTGACGAACAGCACCGTCTTGTGCAGGTCGGCCTGGATCCTGCCCATCCAGGCCTGCAGTTCGGAGCGGACCAGCGGGTCCACGGCCCCGAAGGGTTCGTCCATCAGCAGGATGTTGGGGTCGCTGGCCAGGGCCCGGGCCACCCCGACCCGCTGCTGCTGGCCGCCGGACAACTGGGCGGGCCAGCGCCTGGCCATCGCCCGGTCCAGCCCCACCAGGTCCATGAGTTCCAGGGCGCGGCCGTGGGCCTCGCGTCGGGCCACCCCATTCAGCCGGGGCACGGTGGCGATGTTGTCCACCACCCGCCGGTGGGGCAGCAGCCCGGAATTCTGCATCACATAGCCGATCCGGCGGCGCAGCTTCACGGCGTCGGTGGCGGCGATGTCCTCGTCGTCGATCAACACCCGGCCGGCGGTGGGGGTGACCATCCGGTTCACCATCCGCAGCAGGGTGGTCTTGCCGCAGCCCGACGAGCCCACCAGCACCGTGGTCCGGCCCGTGGGGACCACCAGGCTGAAGTCGTCGACGGCCATGGTGCCGTCCGGGTACTGCTTCGAAACGTGCTCGAACTCGATCCCCATCCTGTCCCCTTCCCGGGTTGGTGATGGTGTCTGCGGCTGGTTTCCACCCAACCACGGCCGACCGACAGAAATTCCACCCCAGCGGGTGGAATCTGCTGGGCCAGTGGCCCGTGGAAGAATGTGGGCCATGTCTTCTCTGCCCTCCCAGCTCACCGAACGGGTCCAGGCCGTCACCGGCATCGACCCGGAGATGCGTCCCGCCACCAAGCCGCAGTTCGGCCATTACCAGTCCAATGTGGCGTTGCGCCTGGCCAAGACGGAGGGCAAGCCGCCGCGCGAGGTGGCCGCGGCGATCGTCGAGAAGCTGGACCTGGCCGACCTGTGCGAGCCGCTGGAGATCGCCGGGCCCGGTTTCATCAACTTCCGGATCAAGTCCTCCGTGCTGGCCGAGGTGGCCTCCGGGCTGCTGGCCGACGAGCGCTGCGGTATCTCCCGCACCCAGCGGCCCCAGCGGGTGGTGATCGACTACTCGGCGCCCAATGTGGCCAAGCAGATGCACGTCGGACACCTGCGGACCACCATCATCGGCGACTGCTTCAACCGGGTGCTGACCGCCGAGGGCGACGAGGTGATCCCGCAGAACCACATCGGTGACTGGGGCACCCAGTTCGGCATGCTGATCGAGCAGATCCTGGACGAGGGGATCGAGGCCTCGTCGCTGGACCTGGCCGCGGCCGACGAGTTGTACAAGCGGGCCGCCGCGCACTTCAAGGCCGACGAGGACTTCGCCACCCGCGCCCGGGCCCGGGTCTCGGTCTTCCAGGGTGGGGACGAGGAGTCGCTGGCCATCTGGCGGGACCTGGTGGAGATCTCCAAGCCCGGCTTCAACTCCGCCTACGAGCGGCTGAACGTGCTGCTCACCGACGAGGACCTGGCGGGGGAGAGCACCTACAACGACGACCTGCCGGTGCTGGTCAAGGAGCTGGAGGAGTCCGGCGTCGCGGTGGTGGACGACGGCGCGCTGTGTGTCTTCGTCGACGGTTTCGAGGCCCCGCTGATCGTGCGCAAGCGCGACGGGGGCTACGGCTATGCCACCACGGACCTGGCGGCCATCCGGCGCCGGGTGCGCGAGCTCAAGGCGGACCGGATCATCTACGTCACCGACGCGCGCCAGGCAGGCCACTTCGGCCAGGTCTTCGCCGCCGCCCGCAAGGCCGGCTACCTGCCCGACGACGTGCAGGTGCAGCACGTCGGTTACGGCATGGTGCTGGGTGACGACAATCGCCCGCTGAAGTCCCGCGACGGCTCGGCCTTCAAGCTGGCCGACCTGCTGGACCTGGCCGAGCAGAATGCCAGCGCGCCGATTGCCCTGGCCGCCATCAAGTACGCCGACCTGTCCTCGGGCCTGCAGAAGGACTATGTCTTCGACCCGGTGCGGATGACCCAGACCACCGGCGACACCGGCCCCTACCTGCAGTACGCGCACGCCCGGATCTGCCAGATCATGCGCAAGGCCGAGGCCGAGCAGGTGGCGGTGCCGGAGCGGATCACCCTGCTGGACGAGCCGGCCGAACAGCAGCTGGCATTGCTGCTCAGCCGCTTCGGCGAGGTGGTCGACGAGGTGGCCAACAGCCTGCAGCCGCACAAGCTGTGCGGCTACCTGTACGAGCTGGCGGGCGCCTATTCCACCTTCTACGAGCAGTGCCCGGTGATGAAGAGCACCGGCGAGGTGCGGGCCAGTCGGCTGGCGCTGTGCGTCGCCACCCGTCGGGTGCTGGCCACTGGGCTCGGTCTGCTGGGGATCGACGCGCCCGAGCGCATGTGACCGGGGTGAGGTGACGTGCGGGGCGTCCATCGGGTGGCCTGGGCGATCAGTCTGACGGTGGTCCTGGTGCTGCTGGCCACCAGCCTGTTTGCGTGGCGGGTGGTCTACCGTCCGCGGCTGGACCAGTTGCCCCCGGGCGGGGTGGACGCCTTGCTGGTGCTGGGGCCGCTGGACCCGTGGCGCCTGGAGATGGCCGAGCAGCTGATGCGCGACGGGCGGGCCCGGAATCTGGTGCTGTCGACCCCGAACATGCCGTGGGACGCGATCTACTGTGACCGGGACCATGACTGGCCGGCCTACTGCTTCCCGCCGGACCCGTCGACCACTCGCGGTGAGGCGATCGGGCTCAAGCGGCTGGCCGAAGCCCATGGCTGGCAGAGTTTCGCGGTGCTGACAGTTGACTTCCACGCCGCCCGCAGCCGGTTCATCTTCCAGCGCTGCCTGGGCGTTGACGTGCCGGTGGTGGGCAGCCACCAGCCATCGCTGGATGGCCAGCGGCCCTACCAGGTGGCCTACCAGGCGGGGGCCTTCGCCAAGGAGATCACGCTGGGCCGTTGCCCGGCCTGACCACTCAACTCTTGCGCTGGGCCGCCAGCCAGGCGGCACCGATGATCCCGGCCTTGTTCTTCAGCTCGGCCGGGATGATCGGGGTCTCGAGCTCGAGCAGCGGCAGGTACTTCTCATGCTTCTTGCTCACGCCGCCGCCGACCACGAACAGGTCCGGCCAGAACAGCATCTGCATGGTCTCGTAGTAGCGCTGCAGCCGCTTGGCCCACTCGGCCCAGGACAGGTCCTCGTTCTCCTTGGCGCTCATCGCGGCCCGGCTCTCGGCGTCGAAGCCGTCCACCTCGATGTGCCCCAGCTCGGTATTGGGCAGCAGCACCCCGTCGTTGATCACCGCGGTGCCGATCCCGGTGCCCAGGGTGGTGAGGATCACGACTCCCTGGGTGCCCTTCGCGGCGCCGTACTGCACCTCGGCCAGCCCGGCGGCGTCCGCGTCATTCACGATGGTGATACCGCGGCCAAGCGTGTCCTCGAAGAACTTCTCCGCCTCCAGCCCCTTCCAGCTCTGGTCCAGGTTGGCGATCATCGGCACCCTGCCGTGGCGCACGGGGGCCGGGATGGTGATGCCGACGGGGGCGTCGCCGATCTGGCCGGCGAAGTGCTCGACGATCTGCGCCACCGCGCTGGCGACGGCCTCCGGGGTGGACGGTTGCGGGGTGGGGATCCGGAACCGCTCCGCCGCAAAGTCCCCCGTGGTCAGGTCCACCGGGGCGCCCTTGACGCCCGAACCGCCGATGTCAATGCCCAGGACAGTGTTCATTGCCCCAGCCTAGGGCAAGACATTCGGGTCGATCTCCACCGACGGCGTGCGGATGGGCTCCACCCCGTGCACCGCGCGCAGCCCGAAGCCCAGGTTGTACAGCTCCTCGAAGTAACGCTTGCTCTGCAGGCTCATCAGGGAGGCCACCAGCAGCTGCATGGACAGGATGGCCGCGGTGATGGTGAGCCCCTGCCAGCCCAGCCTGCCCATCAGGGTCAGCACCAGGGCCACCAGGCCGAAGAGCAGGGCCGGGATCAGCGGCACCCAGAAGGGCCGCCACAGATAGCCATTGATCAGCTGGCGGTAGGTGGTGAGCCGGCTGGTGGTGCTGGTCAGGGCGGAGCGGCTGACCCGCTGCTCCAGCCCGGCCCAGCTCAGCGTCGCCGGGATCTCCACGATCCGGGCGCGCAGGATCTGCGCCTTGTAGATGATCTCCACCATCACGTCCGGCCCCTCCGCCTTCAGGGAGAGGGCGCGGATGAACGGCCCGTCGTAGGCCCGCACCATGCCGGTGAGCGTCTTCACGTCGTGGTAGGCGGCGACGTTGAGGAACCTGTTGGCGGCCTGGCTGCGCACCGCCAGTGGCTTGGGCACCCGGACCGACTGGCCCCCCGCCATGTAGGGGGAGGCGATCACGACGTGCGGGCGGCTCTCCAGCCAGGTGTCCACCAGCCGGCCGATGTCGGCCACCGAGTAGCTCAGGTCACAGTCGACGGCCACCACCACGTCGCCGCGGGAGGCCTGGATGCCGGTCCGCATCCCCGCACCCAGCCCGGCATTGCGTCGGTGGGAGAGGATCCGCACCGGGGTGGTCAGCTGTTCGGCGGCCCGGGTGGCCTCGGCCAGCGTGTCGTCGTCGCTGCCGTCGTTGACGACGATGATCTCCCAGTCCACGGCGGTCTTGCTGCGGGCCAGCTCGTCGATCGCCACCAGGGTGCGCGCCACGGTGGCCTCCTCCCGGAAGGCCGGGATGACGAAGGAGCCGGTGGTGCGTTCGTGCTTCGCGCTGGTCCCCTGAACCGCGGTCATGGTGCTACTCCCCTGGACACACTGGACATCTCTCACCCACCTAACCACCGGGGAGAGCCAGCCGAGGCGGTCCCGACGAGCGGTGAGACCATACTCTAGAAGTACTCAGATCTGAGGATCGTAGGGCGGGTGCCCGTCCTCGCGAAGAAGTACGGCGCAGGCGCCCAGGGTGACGGCCAGGCCCAGACCGGCCATCGGCCCGGTGTGGGGGCGGGGGAGTTCCCCCAGCAGGGTCAGCCCGACGATGGCCGGCAGCAGGGTCTCGGTCAGGTACATCGGCCCCAGCACCGTGGTCGCCCGGCCCCGGGCCAGCCCCCGGGTCAGGTGCGCCTGGCCCAGGACGATGCCCACCCCGGTGAGCAGGCCGACGACCCAGGTGGCCAGCGGCAGCTCCCAGAACCGCCACAGCGGGTGGGCCGCATCCCCGATCACCAGCCGGGCCCCGATGGCGCCGAAGCTGAAGCCCAGGCCGGAGGCCAGCCCCAGGACGGCAGGAGAGGGGCGAGCAGCCAGGAGGGCCGTGGCCAGGGCGGCGCAGCCGGCCATCAGCCACACGTGCGATGTCCGGATCGGGACCGCGGGGCCGCCGATCGTGGTGGTGCTGAGCAGTGCCAGCCCCACCAGCAGCGCCCCCAGGGCGGCCACCTCGCGTCGGCCCAGACGACGGACGCCGCTCAGGTGCTGCAGGGCGGCGGTGACCCCGAGCCCCGCGGTGGAGCAGGCCTGCACGATCAGGAGCGGCAGGCTGTGCCGGGCCAGCAGGGTGGCGCCGAAGCCGAGGCCCTGCAGGACGGTCCCGAGCCACCAGGCGCGGGAGCGCAGGGCGCCGTCCTGGTGTTGGGAACCCTCGTGCAGCCGGGCGCCGGCCAGGCCATAGGCGAGCACGCCCACGGCCAGCGCCAGGGCGCTGAAGAGCATCACGAGGCTGGCCAGCGGCGGTTGATCTCGTCGACGATCAACCGGCTGGCGCTGTGCTCCGGGTAGGGCAGCGGGCGTTCGGCCAGGCCGGCCCGCCAGGCCGGGGCATCGGCCCAGGCCCGTAGCATCGCGTCGGTGGGGTCCTCGTCGCCCAGCAGCCGGCACCAGCCGTCCAACAGCTCCGGCCGCTCCGTGGAGTCCCGCACCACCAGCAGCGGTCGACGGAACAGGCAGGCCTCCTCCTGCACGCCGCCGGAATCGCTGACCAGCAGGCCCGCGCCGGACTCCAGCCCGACGAAGGTGCGGGGCGGCTGCGGACCGATCACCCGGACCTTGCCCAGCCGATCCCCCAGCCCCCAGCGTTCGATGTTCTTGGCGGTGTGCGGGTGCATCGGGACCAGCACGGTGGTGCGTTCGGCCAGGGCAGCCAGGGCCTCCACCAGTTGGGTCAGCTTCCGTTCGTCGTCCACGGTCCCGGCCCGGTGCACGGTGCTCAGCACGTAGCCACCCTCGGTGAGGTCCAGCTCGGCCAGCAGCCGCCCGCGTTCGGCGTCGTCGGGGGAGACCACGCTGATCGCGTCCAGCAGGGTGTTGCCCGTGATGCAGATCCGGTCATCGGTCACGCCCTCGCGTCGCAGCTGGGCGGCATTGGCCTCCAGCGGGGTGCAGCACAGGTCCGCCACCTGGTCCACCAGGATGCGGTTGATCTCCTCCGGCATGGTGCGGTCATGGCTGCGCAGCCCGGCCTCGACGTGCACCAGGGGAGTTCCCGTCGCGCTGGCCGCCAGACCGCCCGCCAGGGTGGAATTGGTGTCACCCTGGACCACCACCGCCCGCACCGGGTGCTCGGTCAGGTAGCGGGTGAGCTCCATGGTGGCCAGCCCGATCTGCTCGCCGCGCAGCCGGCCACCGACGTCGATGTGGTCGGCCACCCGTACACCAGCCAGGTCGGCCAGTACATTGCGCCACATCGCCTCGTCGTAGTGCTGACCGGTGTGCAGCACCCGTCCACCGGCGCCCAGGAGCCGGGCGATCCCGGCCAGCTTGATTGCCTCCGGCCGGGTGCCCACCACCACCAGCACCTCGTCGGTGCCCCCTGGCTGGTTCACTTCGCCTGGATCTCCCGGCCCCGCGCCAGCACGTCGATCCCGCGCTCCCGCACCGGGATGCCCCTGATGGATTCGGCATGCTCGGCCAGGTTGACCAGCCGGTACTGCTTGGCGAAGGCCTCCAGGATGAAGTCCAGCATCTCCCGCTTCCTGCCCAGCGGCATGGTCATGCCGGGGAAGAACTCCAGGCCGGGCGCATCCTTGCCGTCCAGCAGGTCCAGCGGGTGCAACAACAGCGACGGCTGGGTTCCGGTGGCCCTGCAGAAGGCCAGGGCGGCCTTGAGGTAGGCCTTGGCGACGGGCGTCGAGTAGCCGGACAGGTAGATGACGTAGGACGCGTGGATCGGCACCCGGGCCATCGGGAAGACGGTCACGGGCACCTCGGTGAGCTGCACCGCGGGGGAGGTCTTGCCATCGACCTCACAGCAGGGCGCCTTCCAGGTGAACGGCTTGTTGGGCAACGCCGCATCCCACAGCGAGCCGAACAGGGCCTTGCGGTCCTCCCGCTCCTGCTTGGTCAGGTCCTTGTTGGTGCGCAGGTAGTACTGCCGCGCCACCGGCCCGATCCAGGTGGCCAGTACCGAGCAGTCGTAGTCATAGTCCAGCTCCACCAGGGCGCGCATCAGGTCCGGACTCATCGCGAAGCCGGGGGCGCGGAAGCCGCGCGGCTTCGGCGCGCCGGCCGCCATCAGGGCGTCCTCGGTGCGCTTGAGCTCGTCGCGCAGCTTCTGGGGCGAATACAGGTGCAGCCACGGCTCGTGCTCATAGGAGTGGGAGCCGATCTCACAGCCGAACTCCACCAAGGACTGCACGAAGTCCGGGCCGTCCGCAGCGGCGGCATCCGCGCCCACCACCATCACCGACGGCTTGATCCGGTGCGCGCCGAAGGCCTCGATCATCCGCTCCCCCAGGATCGGCAGGTAGCTGGGGCGGTCCACCCAGTCCGCGTCGCCATGGGTGCGCTTGTAGCTCCAGAAGTTGTCGGCATCCAGCCCAATGCTGGCCAGTGGCTTGGACGGTGTGGTGGGCATTCGGGTCTCCCGGCTGTCATGCATCTGTCCAGTCAGCCTACTCAGCGAAGGGTGCGCAGCCGGTCCCGAGCGACCAATGCGGTCGCCCGCACCCATTCGGCCACCAGGTAGCGCGGCCCGGTCCATGGCAGATGCTGGCGGGCGTCGGCGACGAACTCCTTGAGCCCGGTCAGCGGCTGGGTGAAGCCGGTGTTGATCGAGGTGATGGCGAAGGTGCGCACCCGGTGCCCGGCGGGAACCGTCGTCGGGGTGAAGGACTCGCCCCGCAGGGCGGCCAGCATCGCCGCGACGAAGTCCGTACCGGCGGCACGCAGCGAGACGATCGATCCCCAGGGGCGCTGGTTCACGTCGATCACCCGCAGGCCGCGCTCGGTGCGGATCAGGTCCAGGTTCACCAGCCCGGCACCGCCCAGGGTGGCCACCACCCGTCGGCCCACCGCCAGCACCTCGGGATCGTCCAGCGTCAGGGTCTGGTCCAGGGGGCCCAGCTCCCCGAACTGGCTGGTGGCGCCCTCGCTGCGCACCCCTCGGTAGACCCCGTCCAGCAGGATCTCGCCGTCGGGCCGGTAGCAGGCGGCGTAGCACAGGCCGTCGTCACCGGGGCAGAACTCCTCCGCATAGACCCCGCCGTCCTTGGCGAAGTCGGCCTGAGCCTGACTGATCTGGGTGACGTCATGGCAGATCCGCACCGACTCCCCGCCATTGCCCATCCGGCCCTTCACCACCAGGGGCAGGCCCAGCTCGGCGGCCAGCCGTTGCGGGTCGGGCTCGGCGCTGTGGCGGGGCACCGGGATGCCCGCCTCCGCCAACCGGTCCATCGCCCACAGCTTGTCCACCCACTGCCGGCGGCGACGCAGCTCGTCGGCCAGCTCCCCAGCGATCGGCAGGGTGAGCACGGTGTCCAGCACCTCGGCCAGGACGAACTCGGAGGCCTGCAGGTCCAGGAGCCGTTCCGGCCCGATCCGGCGAACCACCTCGGTCAGCTCCTGCGGGGAGGTGGCATTGGCGACGGGCGTGAACAGCCGGCTGCGGAGCCGTCGGACCGGGGAATAGGGGTAACCGATCCACACGGTCCGTACGCCCTTGCGCTGCAGCACGGCGCAGGTCTGTTCGAAGGCCACCAGCCCCGTGCCGACGAAGACCACGGTGTCGCGGCTCATGTCGTGGTCTCCAGTCCGCGTTCGGCCAGGTCGAGCGATGACTCCACATTGAGGGTCCCGGAAGTGGACTGGGCGGTGCAGACCACCGTCACTCCTTGGATCGAGGTCTGGAAGGGCAGCGGGGACTCGGCGCCCGGCACCGGCAGCGGGACCACGTGACGTGCCCGGTTGATGCTGCTGGCCAGGACCGTGGGTTCGAAGTCGGGGAAGGCCTGACGCAGGCCGGCCAGCATCCGGTCCCGGACCTGGTCATCGGTCAGCGCGAACCACTCGTCGTCCGGGGAGCAGTAGTGCGGCAGGTAGACCAGACTCGCGCCACCTGTGTGCTCCGGGGGCAGCAGGGCGTGCATGCCGATCACCCCGGTCAGTTGGACGTCGTCCACCAGATAGGTGATGTAGGAGTCATTCGGCGGCTGCTCCAGCAGGAAGCTGCCGCAGACCACCCCTAGGTAGGGCGCTGCCGTCAGCTGGGCCCGCTCCGCCGCGGTGAGTTGGGGGAGCAGCCGGGCGGTCACCGGCCCGGGGGTGGTGACGAAGACCCGGTCGGCCTGCAGACTGCTGCCGTCATTCAACTGCACCGTCAGGCCGTCGGCCTCCCGGACCACCCGCTCCACCGACATCGTGGTGCGGATCTCGCCACCCAGCTCGCCGATTCGAGTTGCCAGCGCGTCGAAGACGGGGCCGTAGCCATTCGGCAGCACCCCGAACCGGTCTCCGGAACCCTTCAGTTTGGCCCGGACCAGCCGACGGAAGGTGCCCACCAGGAAGGCCGCCGAGACGCGGTCCGCCTGGGTGCCGAGCTTGGCCCGCAGGATGGGCCACCAGAAGGACTCCAGGGCGCTGCCGCCGGCGGTGCGTCGCAGCCACTCGACGCTGGTCATCCGGTTGGCCAGCGGCATCGGAAGGGCCAGGGAGGCGGCGATGGATGCACCGATCCGAGCCCGATCCGTGGCCTTGAGCATGGGCAACCTGACCATGTCCACCAGACTGGTGGCCGGGTATCGCACACTCCTGGCGATGATCTCGGCCGGGGCGGAGGTCCAGCCCACCGTGTCGGTCAGGCCGAGCTCGTCCAACAGGGCCAGCACCCGCTCGTCGGACTCCAGGATCACGTGGTAGAACCGGTCGACGTCGAAGCTCTGGCCGTTCACGGTGAAGCGCTCGGTGGCGGTCAGCCCGCCGAGGGTGGGATTCGGGTCGATCAGGGTGACCCGGTGGCCCGCCTGGGCGCTGCGCAGCGCGAGCAGGCCCCCGGTGGCGCCGCCGCCAATCACGATCGAGTGCTGATGGTTCACGGCGCCAGCCTAGGGGGAGAGCCGGGCCATGCGACGATGTGACCAACGCACTCGAGCAAGGATCCGGTGATGACGACAACTGGGGGCGGGCGATTCCGAACAGGTCTGGCCGCTGTCGGGGTTTTCCTCGCGGCCTTCCTGACGGGCAGGTACGCCCTGGTGGCCTGGCAGCTCAGGGCACCGGAGGATGCTCGCTACCCCTATCCCAATCCGGGCATGACGGACCTCCGGGACACGGTGACCCTGCCCGCGCGTGCCCTGGCGCGGGGGATCGACCCCTACCGGGTCGACGCCTACACGACGGCCTTCCCCCATGCCCAGGAGTTCGACCCCTACATGCCGTGGTGGTTGACCGTCACCAAGCCGTTGGCAGACCTGCCGTGGGACCGGGCGACCCTGGTCTGGTCCTGGGTGCTGGCCGGGTGTGTGTCGGCCTGCGTCGTGGGCGTGAGTGCCCGCATTCGGCAACTGGGGGCCGGAACATGGTCACCGGTCCTGCTGGCAGCCGGGATGATCTGTGCCCAGTGGCTCTGGCGCCCGACCACCTTTGGTCAGGGCCTGGGCAATGTGGGGGCGCTGGCGAGCCTGGTCACCCTGCTGGCCATTCTGCCTGCGGATCGGGACCGGTGGCTGGCTCCATGGGTTGCCCTGGCCTGGGTGAAACCCCAGTTCGGCATCCCCGTCGTGGTGGTGCTGCTGTGCCGTGGGCAGTGGCGGCGGGTGCTCGGGGGGACCATGATGGCCGTGGTGGCCAGCCTGCCCATGATCGGCCGGCTGGTCCAGCTGGAGGGTGGTCTGCCGGCCTTGCTGCGGACGGTGCTGGCCAGTGCCTCCCAGCTGTCAACCCGAACGGACCTGGAGCCGCTGCAGGGGCGCGTGGACACGGTGGCGCAGCTCACCCTCTGGGGGGCGCCACCCAGTGGAGCGGTGGGGCTGCTGGCGGGCGCGGCGGTGCTGGCGCTGACGGCCCGGCTGGCCATGACCGTGTCGGAGCGAAGCCCGGCCCCCGCCACGTTGCTGGTGGGCCTGGCCCTGCTGGTCACCTTTCCCCACATCCACTACGACCTGGCACTGCTGGCGCCCCTGGTGGTGTGGGTGGTGGTCGATCGGCGTGGGGGGCGGTGGGCGTTGGCCATCGCCCTCTTCCTGGCAGTCGTCGGCCTCCTGCCCGGTCATGCGCTGGTGGGAGGGGAGTACAACCGGGTGCAGGCAATGGCGGTTCAGCTGGCCTTCCTCGGGGCACTGGGCTGGGCGCTGACCGAGTTCCGCACGATCCGGCGGATTCCTCGTGGCACTAGGCTGGATCAATGAATTCCACCCACATGAAGGTTGGCGCCGTCGTGCCGTCCGTCAACCGGCCCGACGCGCTCGCCCGGGTGGTCCGGGCGCTGCGACACCAGACCCAGCCGCTGGACCAACTGGTGATTTCCGTGCCGGACCTGCGCGGGATTCCGGAGGAGGTCCAGCACGATGCCGGAGTGCAGCTGGTGGTCGGCAGCCGTGGTGCCTCGGCCCAACGCAATGCCGGTGTGGCCGCCCTGCGTCCGGAGATCGACGTCGTCGTCTTCCTGGACGATGACTCGGTGCCCCGGGAGGACTACGTCGAGGCCGTCGCCCAGGCCTTCGCGCAAGCCCCAGATGTCGTCGCGCTGACCGGTCGAATGGCTCGTGACGGGGCGGCCGAGCACCGGGAGTTGAGCGAAGAGGAACTGACGGCGGCCCTGGTGGACAGTCATGGTGAGGACCTGGTGGAGGTGCGCCCCAGCCGGGAGCTGTACGGCTGCAACATGGCCGTGCGCAGCGGTGCCGCCCGGTCAAACCCCTTCGACGAACAATTGCCAGCCTATTCGTGGCTGGAGGACCTTGACCTGGCCCGGCGGTTGGAGCGGCAGGGCAGGGTCGTCCACGACCCGCGGTGCGTGGTGGCGCACCAGGGAAATGCGTCCGGGGGGCGGGAACAACATCTGCGCTTCGGCTACAGCTGCGTGGCCAACCCGGTCTACCTGCGCCGCAAGGGCAGCCTGCAGTGGCGCGACGTGATCCGCCTGGTGGGGCGTCCGACGGTCGGAAACCTGCGGGGGCTGTTCGGGCAGGACGCTGTGACCAGGCGGGCCCGGCTGCGCGGTGAGCTGTTGGCGTTGCGTGACCTGGTGGGTCGCCGGCTCTCACCCGTGCGAATTCTGGAAATCTGACTCTCAGGATCGGTCGGTAAGCTGGCCAAGCCGGTGCGGCGGGGGACATCACAAGGGGTAAGGGTTTCCATGTTTCTAGAGCAGACCTTTGGGCAGCGGCTCCGAAAGGGGCTGTTGCCGGCGCTGATCGGTGCCGTGCTGGGTGCCCTGATCGGCGTCGCGGCCAGCTTCGCCCTGCCCACGAAGTACACGTCGACGGCCATCGGGCTGGTGGTGGCGAATGCCGGCAAGGATCCCGCGACGGCCAATGCCGGCCAGGAACTGGCCCTGTCGCGTTCCCAGACCTTCGCGGTGGTGGGGGAGTCCCTGGCCGTTGCCCAGGAGGTCAGCCGGATGATGCCCGGGGAACCCGATCCCGCGCAATTGCTCGGCAAGGTGCAGATCGATCCCGGGGCCCTGGTGCCCACGCTGACGGTCACCGCCCAGGCAGACTCCCCGCTGGCTGCCCAGGCCCTGGCCAATGCCTGGATGAAGCAGGTGGAGAAGACCAGCCTGGAACTGGAAACGGCCTCCAGCAAGCAACCCCTGGTGGTGGTCAAGCCGATCGGCAGCGCCACCCTGCCCGGCGGCGCGGACCAGCCCACCGGCCCGGTCCTCATCCTGCTGCTGAGTCTGCTCGGTGCGGCCTCCGGCTTCGTGGTCGGCATGGTCCTGCTGGGCGTGCGGCGGCATCAGCATCCGTGAACGGACTGCTGCTGGCGGCCGGCGCGGTGGCCGTCGTGCTTGCGCCGGCCGTGCTCGCTCTCCTGTGGGCCATGCGCCCGTGGCTGCGGCTGATGGCCGATGGCTGGCAGACCCCCACCGGGCGCCTGGTCCTGGTGCTGGCCCTGGGCGCCGGGGCCTGCCTGGTCATCCAGTTCAGCTTCCTGCTGGTCTTCCCGGCCGAGCAATCCTTCGCGGTCTTCGGGGCAGTCAAGCGGATCGCCCTGCCGTTGATGTACCTGCTGTTCGCCCTGGCCCTGCTCTGGGTTGGTAGCGAGGGGCCGCGGCTGCGCTCCGTTCCCTGGGCATGGTGGCTGCTGCTGGGCTCCCTGGTGGCCAGCACCCTGGCCCAGGTCCTGCTGCCCCGCCAGTCCTTCCAGCTCGGCAACTGGGTGCAGGGCTTCCTGCTGCTGGCCGGCTTCCTGTTGTTCGTCGCCGTCGGTGCCCAGGCGGCGTCGTGGACGCCCGGCCAGGAGCGGGTGATCTGGCTGATGCTGGTTCCCCTCACGCTGTTCGAGTTGTGGTCCAGACAGTCCGTGGGGGTCTTCCTCTCCGTGGCCTTCCCCACCCTGCTGGCGATCCTCTATCTGGCCCTGCGCACCCGGCGCTGGTTGCTGGGCGTGGTTGCGGGTGGCGTGGTCGCGTGGGGCCTGCAGCAACTGTTCGCCGATCCCTTCGGCAGTTCCGCGGTGAAGGGGCAGTTCGCGGTCTGCGTGGCACTGGTGGCGCTGGCGCTGATGCCACTGTGGGCCCGGCTCCCCCTGGTGTTGGCGGCCCTGGCGGCCCTGGTGCTCATGGCGCCCGGCAGCGGGCTGCTCAGGTTGATGCGTGGTCGCTTCGGCGGGGTCAGCGACGTGACCCTGGCCCACCGCGGCTACGAGACCCATCAGGTGCTGGAGCTGCTGCATGCCGACGGCGTCTCCTACTGGTTGGGTCTGGGGCCCGGGGGGACGGTGGACCTCAGCGCCAGCCCGGACTACCTCACCCTGCTCGCGTCGGGGCGTTACCTCCCGGCGGTGGACGATGTCCACTTCCTGACGTCCTGGCTGCTGCTCAAGCTGGGCTTTCTGGGGCTGCTGTCCTTTGGGGTAGTGATTGGCCTTGGCCTGTGGGAGTGCGCGCACGTGCTGGCGGCCCGGCGGCCCGACCCCTTCCGGATCTTGCTGGCCATGCTGTTCGCCGCCGGCGTGGTGCTGGCGCTGCCGGCGGCCACGATGGTCTTCGCGTCCCCCCTGACGGCGATGGCCCTGGGCGTGCTGCACGCGCGTCACGGGAAAGAGCTCACCGGCTCACCCGTTCCCCGGCGCGCAGGGCCGGAGTCTGGGTTGCGTTGGTCACCTCCAACCCGTGGGATCCCAGCAGGTAGTGGTTCTCCCGCAGCGTGACCCCGCGCGGTTCCGGCGCTGCCGGGGCACCGGAGGTCACCAGCACCGCGGGGGTCGCTCGCCGGTGCGCCCGCAGGTCGAAGCGGTTGCCCACCAGCTCCACCCCGGAGGAGCCGCTCAGGATGGTGACCAGGCCTTGACTCCCGGTGCCGGTGGCCGCCTGGGTGAAGCTGTTGCGCTCCAGCCGGACGTTGCGGGAGCGGTCCTCGATGTGGACGGGTGAGAACTGGTACCTGGTGAAACTGTTGTTGGTGATGCGTACGTCGGCTGCATTCGCCAACCCGATCCCGAAGCCGGCGGCGGCCTGCGGTGAGCCGTAGCGGTTGTCCCGGAAGGTGCAGCCCGCGATGGAGACGTCAAAGAGCCGCGCCGAAGGGGCATTCAGCTCGATGTCGTCGGCCCGGTTGCGCGCGAAGGTGGTCCGTTCGATGGCCAGCCCCGAGACCTCCAGGCGGTCCTGATTGGACAGGTAGAGCGCGTAGTCGAGGTCGGTCAGGGTCGATTCCTCGATCCGCAACGAGCGGATCGGGCCCGGGCCGGTGAGGCGCAGGCCATGGTTCTCACCCCCGCCCTCGCCCCGGGGCTGGCTGCGAAGGGTCACACCGAAGAGCCTGGTGCGCTCGCCCCCTCGCAGCGTCAGCAGGGTGGAAGGCGCCTCGGTCTGGCTGACCAGCTCCAGCCGGTGCAGCTCGACGTCGTTCCCCTCCACGCTGAACAAGCCGGTCGGGGGCCGTCCCGGACCGTCTCGGAGCAACAACCGGGCCCCCTCACCCTCGCCCCGGATGGTCGTCCCGGTGGGCAGCTCCAGGGTGGCACCGTCCCCCTCGGGCAGCACCACGCAGGTGCGGCCGGCCGGGAGCAGGACGGTCCCGCCCGTGGTCCCCAGTTGGGACAGTGCCCGGGCCAGCGCCGGACGGTCATTGCTGCGGGCGTCACAGCGGGCGCCGACGTCGGTCAGGCTCACCGTTCGGGCGGGCTCCTCCTGGCAGCCCGTCAGCAGTGCAGCCAGCAGGAAAGCCGCCGGCCAACAACGCCTGGACATCTCGTCACCCGGCTTCGTTGGAGGAGGCCTCGGCCCGGCCCAACGCCCGCACGCTCTCGACCACCTCGACCACCGCCCGCAGTGCCAGCCCGGCGAGGACGGCAACCAGGGCGCCACCCGCCTGCCAGCGGATAGCTGCCGGTGCGATCGCCACCAGGCTGGCGATGCCGGTGGTCAGGGTGGCGGTTGCCACGAAGCGGAGGCGCTGGAAGGTGGACAGGACCACGTGGGAGAGCATCAACTCATAGGTGCCCAGGCCGACGAAGACTGCCATGGCCGCGTTCAGGGGCCAGCTGGTGGTGATCACACCGCCACCCAGCACCCGGGTGAGCAAGGGTGCCAGGCCGAAGATGAACAGGCTCAACAGGGTGCACAGGCCCAGACCAGCCCACAGCGTCTTGCGGCCTCGGGCCACCCGGTCGCCCCGGGGAACCCAGCCCTGGAGGGCCGTCACGAAGGGTGTCAGGGCAACCGACATCTGGCGCTGCAGCTTGTCCACGAAGGCGAACATGGGCTGGGCCGCCGGGTTGGCGTGTGCCACGATCACGATCGGCAGGGCGCTCATCAAGGATCCCGCCACGCTGGCCACCACTCCGTCGCGTTGGGCCACCAGCACCTGCCGCACGGGACGCGTGGCCGACGCCGTCGCGCCCTGCTGGCGGAGCCGATGCAGGACCCAGACGGTGCTCACGGCCACGGCCAGGACCATGCCCATCAACTGACCAGCGACGCCCACCATGGCGGAGCCGCCCAGCAGCATCAGCGCCATGCCCAGGACCGTGCCGAGCACGCGCGGGATGGTCTCGGTGGCCAGCAGAGTCCAGGGCTGGACCGCGCCGACGAAGAACCAGTTGGCCGACAGCCCCACGGTGGCCGAGGACACGGCACCCAGGGCGGCGAGGCCACCGTGGCCGGGCTGGGCGCTCAGCATCGAGGCGATCACCACGACGGCGCACACCGGCAGGAAGAGGACCAGCCGGGCGACCAGCGATTCGATGAACTGTCGGCGCGCCTCGGTGGGGTTGGCCCCCGCAAGTTGGGCCGGCCCGGCCATGTTCCAGCCATAGCCCACCACGACGGAGCCCACACCGCCCAGCGACTGTCCCAGCGCCACGGCACCCCAGGCCACGGAGCCGGAGGCCTTCATCATCACCGGGATGAGCAGCAGGGACGCGATGGCGAGCAGGGCCATCGAGGCTCCGAAGCCCACCACGCGGTGTAGCCCAGCCAACTTTCGCACGTGCGTGATCCCTCCCCGAGTGCTGGGACACGCAGGCCCAGACCCGGGACACTCTAGACGAGTCCGAAGCCTGTCGAGTCCGGGCTTCAGGCTGGACTCAGCTGGGTTACACTCGGCTCGGGCTGCGGCCCCGCAGCCCCTGAGGACCAGCGCGGTCATGGAGGGAGAGACATGACATCATCGCCGACTGCTCCGGGGCATCGACGCCGGCTGGCCCAGTTCACCGGCATGGGTTATGACAAGGGACGCCCCGCCGCCGTGTGCGCTGCGTGGGCCCTGGTGGCCGAACCACTCACCAGGTCCGTCCTGATGCCGCCCA
Source organism: Luteococcus sp. H101 (assembly GCF_038433155.1). NCBI lineage: Bacteria > Bacillati > Actinomycetota > Actinomycetes > Propionibacteriales > Propionibacteriaceae > Luteococcus > Luteococcus sp. H101. The sequence continues at coordinate 177,447 of NZ_JBCDMW010000019.1, read as the reverse complement.
CCGTCCGGGCCTCGGTGCTGCGGGCCTTCGGCGCCCGGATCGGCCAGAACGTGAACATCCGCAATGGCGTGCGGATCCACTGGCCGTGGAAGCTCAGCGTCGGGGACAACAGCTGGATCGGGGTGGGTAGCTACCTGCTGAACCTGGAGCCGATCACCATCGGTTCGGACGTGTGCGTCTCCCAGCAGGCCTTCCTGTGCACGGGGAGCCACGACGCCAAGGACGTCGCCTTCGAGTTCGACAATGCCCCGATCACCGTCGAGGACGGCGCCTGGGTGGCGGCACGGGCCACCGTGCTGCGGGGTGTGACCGTCGGCCGGGATGCCGTCGTGGGCGCCACCGCCCTGGTCGTGAAGGACGTACCTGCCGGGGCCCGGGTGCTGGCCCCTCGTTCCGAGGCCAGGGAGGCCCAGCCGTGAAGATCATCCAGGTTGCCACCGTCATCACCCCGGAGAATGCCTATGGTGGCCCCACCACCGTGGCCTTCAACCACTGTCGAGCGCTCCGGGATGCCGGGCACGACGTCACCCTGGTGGCGGGTGCCCAGGGCTTCGAGGGTCCGCTGCCGGACACCTTCCAGGACGTGCCGGTGAAGCTCTTCCCCGTCATCCAGGTGATCCCCGGTGCCGGCTTCGCTGGGCTGGCCAGCCCCCAGATGCTGGCCTGGTTGCGGCGCCATGCGCGCCAGGCGGATGCCGTGCACGTCCATCTGGCACGGGACTTCGTGACCCTGCCGGCGGCCTCCCTGGTGCAGAACCTCGGGGTGCGGACCTGCGTGCAGACGCACGGCATGATCGATCCCTCCCAGAAGCTGCTGGCCCGTCCGCTGGATGCCGCGCTCACGCGCCGGGTGCTGCGCGCCGCCGCCCGCGTCTTCCACCTCACGGAGGTGGAGCGCCAGGGTGTCCTGGCGGTGGGCGGCCCCCGTCTCCGGGTGGAAGAGCTCCACAACGGCCTGGATGCCGATTCGATGCCCAGCCCGAAGGAGCACGCGGAGGTGACCGTGCTCTACCTGGCCCGCCTGCAGGCCCGCAAACGCCCTCTGGTCTTCGTGCAGGCCGCGACGGAACTGGCTCGCGAATTCCCTGAGGTGGGCTTCCGGATGGTGGGCCCCGACGAGGGTGAGGGCCCGGCGGTTGCGGCCGCCATCCAGGCCGCCGGTCTGGGCAGACGGCTGCGCTGGGATGGGCCGGCGGACCGAGCGGGTTGCCAGGAGGCCATGGCCACCGCGGACCTGTATGTGCTGCCCTCGGTCGACGAGCCCTACCCGATGTCGGTGCTGGAGGCGCTGGCCGCCCGGCTCCCGGTGGTCCTAACGGACACCTGTGGGTTGGCGCCCGCCGTGGCGCGCGGCGCGGCCGGCACCGTGACCACCAATGACCCCGCCGAGATTGCCGCGGCCATTCGGCGTTATCTGGCGGATCCCGGGTTGCGACGGCAGACCGGGGAGCGGGCCCAGCGCCTGATCCGGGACGAATTCTCGATGCGCCCGATCGTGGAGCAGTTGGTCAGCGCCTACCGAGGGGCCTGAGCACGAGCTGTTCTCGTCCTCGCGGCGGTCGTGGGGCAGGTCAGCTTTCGCTATCGTTTCCGTGGCTGGCGTGACACACGTCGGCCAGATGCATCCGGGGGGAGTTGCCCGGCCGGCAGGCCGGCGCAGGAAAGACACACATGAAGATCTTGATCATCGGGGTGAACTATTCGCCGGAGATTTCTGGCATCGCGCCCTACACCACGGCGATGGCCGAGGGGCTGCAATCCGTCGGGCACCAGGTGAGGGTGTCCACCGGCATCCCGCACTATCCGCAGTGGAGCAATTACACCAACTTCCGCGGCCTTTGTCGTGAGGAGAGCATCCGCGGGGTCACGGTGCGGCGGGTGCGGCACGTGATCGGCTCGGGTGGGATGGGCCTGAGCCGGATCATGCAGGAGGTCACCTTCGGGCTGGGGGCCGCGCTGAGCCCCTGGCACAGGCCGGACGTGGTCCTTTGTGTCAGCCCCGCGCTGATCAGCACCGGAATCCAGGTGCTGCGCAGCAAGCTGCCCGGCCAGCCGCCCGTCACCGTCTGGGTGCAGGACCTGTACAGCAATGGCGCCAAGGAGATCGGCGGCAGTGACCTGAAGAGCAGGCTGCTGCTGGCTCTGGAGTCCCGGATCCTGAAGGCCGCCGACGGGGTGCTGGTGATCCACGAGCGCTTCCGGCGCCACGTCGTCGACGACTTGGGGGTGGACGACGCCAAGGTCTGTGTCTCCCGCAACTGGAGCCACATCGACATCAGCCTGGCCGCGGACCCGGCCGAGGTGCGGCGCAAGTACTTCGGGGATGCCCGGCTGGTGGCCATCCACACCGGCAACATGGGGGCCAAACAGGGGCTGGAGAACATCGTCGAGGCGGCCCGGTTGGCGGATGAGAAGGATTCCGACGTGGTCTTCGGGCTGGTGGGCAATGGCTCCCGGCACGACGCGCTGGTCCAGGCCGGGCGGGGGGTCAAGCACCTGGTCTTCGTGCCCTCCCTGGATGACTCGGAGTACGCCGCCATGCTGCAGTGCGCCGACGTGCTGATCGTGAACGAGAAGCCCGGGCTGCGGGAGTCCGCCGTGCCCAGCAAGCTGACCAGCTACTTCATCCAGGGAAAGCCCGTCGTCGCCGCCACCGAGGCCGACAGCGCCACCGCGGACGAGGTCCGGGTGGCCCAGGCCGGCCCGATCATCGCCCCCGGCGACCCGGCGACCCTGCTGGCGGTCGTGGAGGACATGGCTGGCTCGGTCAACCGGGCCGGCACCTACGGCGCCAATGCCCGACGTTTTGCCGAGGAGAACTTTGCGGCCGTCAAGGCGGTGGCCCGGGTCTCCGAGTGGCTCTCACACTTTCCCCGCCGTCAGTTCCCCACGCTCGTGGATGCCGGCGCAAACATCACGGAAACGGAGTAAATCCATGGCCAAGAAGGCCTTCATCACCGGAATCACCGGTCAGGACGGTTCATACCTGGCGGAGCTGCTGCTGGGCAAGGGCTACGAGGTGCACGGCCTGATCCGTCGCGCGTCCACCTTCAACACCCACCGGATCGACCACCTCTACGAGGACCCGCACGAGGAGGACGTGAAGCTCACCCTGCACTACGGCGACCTGTCCGACGGTGCTCGACTGGTGACCCTGATGGACACCATCCGCCCCGACGAGGTCTACAACCTGGCCGCGCAGAGCCACGTCCGGGTCTCCTTCGACGAGCCGGAGCACACCGCCGACACCACCGGCGTCGGCACCGTGCGGCTGCTGGAGGCCGTGCGCCAGGCGGGCATCAGCCCGCGCTTCTACCAGGCCTCCACCTCCGAGTTGTTCGGCGCCACTCCGCCCCCGCAGGGCGAGGAGACGCCGATGTACCCGCGCTCGCCCTACGGCGCCGCCAAGATGTACTCCTACTGGATCACCAAGAACTACCGCGAGGCCTACGGTCTGCACGCGGTCAACGGCATTCTGTTCAACCACGAGTCCCCGCGTCGCGGCGAGACCTTCGTGACCCGCAAGATCACCCGCGCCGTCGCCGCCATCAAGGCCGGCAAGCAGGACAAGCTGTACATGGGCAATATCGACGCCATCCGTGACTGGGGCTACGCCCCGGAATATGTGGAGGGCATGTGGCGGATGTTGCAGGCCGATGACCCGGAGGACTTCGTGCTGGCCACCGGCAAGGGTTACACGGTGCGCGACTTCCTCCAGTTCGCCTTCGAGGCGGTGGATCTGGAGTGGGAGAAGTACGTCGAGTTCGACGAGCGCTACCTGCGCCCGACCGAGGTGGACGCCCTGATCGGCGACCCGTCCAAGGCCAAGGAGAAGCTGGGCTGGGAGGCCACCGTCTTCACCCCGCAGCTGGCCCGGATCATGGTGGAGAACGACCTGAAGCAGGTTGAGGTGGGCGGCAAGCTGTGGATCGACGCCGCCGTCAATGGCGAGGGCGAATCGCTGCCCGGCTTCAAGACCTGGAAGTGATGCCGATGAGTGAGGACGCATTCACCCCCGCCCCGCTGGACCGCTCCGCGACGGTCTACGTGGCGGGGCACCGCGGCCTGGTGGGCGGCGCCATCCTGCGCAAGCTCACCGACGAGGGCTTCACCGACATCGTCACCCGCAGCCATGCGGAGCTGGACCTGACCGACCGGCAGGCCGTGCTCGACTTCTTCGAGCAGACCCGGCCCCGCTACGTCTTCCTGGCCGCGGCCAAGGTGGGCGGCATCCTGGCCAACAACACCTATCCCTACGACTTCATCAGCCAGAACCTGCAGATCCAGGTGAACGTGATGGATGCCGCATTGGCGGCCGGGGTGGACCGGCTGCTCTTCCTGGGCAGCTCCTGCATCTACCCGAAGCTGGCCGACCAGCCGATCAGCGAAGACGCCCTGCTGACGGGCTACCTGGAGGAGACCAACGACGCCTACGCGATCGCCAAGATCGCCGGCATCCTGCAGGTGCAGGCCGCCCGGCGCCAGCACGGGGTGCACTGGATCAGCGCCATGCCCACCAACCTGTACGGCCCGGGGGACAATTTCTCCCCGAAGGGCTCGCATGTGCTGCCGGCGCTGATCCGTCGCTATGACGAGGCGGTGGCCAACGGCACCCCGGTGGTCACCAACTGGGGCACCGGCAGCCCCCGGCGGGAGTTCCTGCACGTGGACGACATGGCCTCGGCCTGCCTGCACCTGATGGAGCACTACGACGGGCCGCAGCAGGTCAACGTCGGCACTGGGACCGACTGCACCATCAAGGAGGTGGCCGAGACCATCGCCGAGCTGGTGGGTTACACCGGGACGGTGGAGTGGGACACCTCCAAGCCCGACGGCACCCCACAGAAGCTGCTGGATGTCAGCTTGCTCAAGGGGGAGGGTTGGCAGCCGCAGTACGACCTGCGTTCCGGCCTGGCCAATGCCATCCAGTGGTACCGGGAGAACAGGGACCAACTCCGGCAGTGAGGCCGGCCGGGCCCTTCTGCTTTCGGCGGAAGGGGCGTGAAGGCGGCAAAATCCCTTGTCATCGGGGAGCGGTGGTGGTCGGTGGTGAGTGCCGCCGGGCCTTATTGGTCAGTTGACCTTGTGAGTGGCAGGGGCGCTGCCTATAGTTCTGCACGGCCGGGGGCCATGTCGGGGGAATGTCCAGCTGAATTCCCAGAGCCAAGGAGCTCCCAATGGCCTCCCTCCGCCGTGCCCGATGCCTCAGCGTGGCAACAGCCATGACCGGCCTGGCCCTGATCGCCCCGGCCCTGCCGGCGAGCGCGGCGCCGGCGCGCCCGGCCGTGGCCCAGAAGTCGGTCGTCACCGTCAGCATGCGCTCGGACACCTACCGTGGCACCGGGGCCCGCGTCCGGGTCGCCCTGAACAAGAAGGTCGTGACCACGATCTCCACGCAGCGCCCCTGGAGGTCCAGCCGGATCCAGTTGCCACGGGCCCTGCGCGCCGGGGACGAGCTCCAGCTCCTGTTCGACAATGATGCGCGCGGTACGGTCAGTGGCCGCCGCCAGGATCGCACGCTGTACCTCCGTTCCCTTGTCGTCGACGGGAAGAGCGTGCCGCTGACCAGCGCCGTCTACGATCAGGGTCATGGCTGGAAGTACGCCACCGATGGCCGCAGGACGAGCAGGTTCAACGGACGGATGCTCACCGACGGTGCTCTGCGCTACCGGGTCCTGGCGGCGAAGGCCGCGCCGACCAAGGCCCGGGCCGTGACCTCGGCCACGGTTCCAGCTGCCGCATCGACGGCCGCGCGTCGGCCCGCCGTCGGTTCCCACCGGGTCACCCTGGACCAGTTCCGTACCGACGGCACCCCCCGGGGCAATGCCAACCAGATCACTGCGGCCCTGGACGTGCTGCGGGCCAAGGGCGGCGGCACGCTGGTCCTGCCCGATCGACGCCTGGTGGTGGATCCCCTGGGCACCGTGGACCTGCCCTCGCGGGTGGCGCTGGTCGGTTCGGGCAGCCGATCGGAATTGGCCCTGTCCAGCGCCGACAAGTCCCGCTATGTCCAGTTGCTGCGGATCAACTCGGACCAGGTGCGGATCGAGAATCTCCGGTTGACTCGGGCCAATGCCGCCTATGGGCGGATGCTCACCATCGCCGGCGGCACGGGGATCTGGCTGTCGGGTGTGACCTTCAACACGGGCGCTGCCACCTGGGGCAATGACTTCTCCGCGATCGACCTGATCAACATGGGAAACCGGGGAGTGCGCGGGCTGACCATCACCGGCTCCACCTTCGAGAACACCCAGTTCGGGCTGCTTAGCAGCAATGCGCGGACCGGGCGGGTGGACGACGTCCTGGTCACCGGCTCGACGTTCCGCAGGAACCATGCCGATGACCTGGAGTTCAACTCGCCCAATGGGGTCATGGCCACGGTCCACGTGGTGGGCAACTCCTTCGCGGACAACCTTTCGACCAGCTCGAACAGCGGCTTCGGCGTGGGGATGGCGCGGGTGACCGGCGGATCCATCGTGGGCAACAGCTTCACCAACTACGCCATGAACCCCGTGCACATCGAGGATCGCTCCTCGGGGATCACGGTCTCCCGGAACACCATGACCAAGGTTGCGCACCGGGCGACCGGCTACGCCTCCGGGGTGATCATCCTCAGCGGCGCGCGTGCCATCACCGTGGAGAAGAACACCTTCGACACCACCAAGCAGGGCAATGGCGTCGACTGCGTCTTCCTCGGGCCGGGCAGCAGCACCGCGCCGAAGCCCAGTGGGGTGACGCTCCAGGGCAACACCTACCGGTTGACCACCAAGTCCCGGGCCCTCGGGAACTACGGCGCCACCGGGGTGGTCGTCGGGACGGGTGAACGCCGGATCCAGGGCTGAGCGGTCCTCAGACGGTTTCCAGGCCCAGGCGCTGGCGCACCTCGGTGGGCCACTGCGCCACGTCCATCCCGTGCCGCACCAGCAGGGCGATGGTGGTGCGTTCCAGCCCAAGCCCGGCGCACGACGAGTGTGCCGGGCTGCCGTCCGGCAGCGTGATGGCGAAGTTCTCGCCGAAGTGGGAGCGGTGGGCATTGCCCGACGCGATGGCGGTGGGCTTGTCGTCGTAGATGCTGACCAGCACCTCGAACTTCAGCGCCTCGCTCTGCTGTCCGACGGCCAGGATCCGGCCCGCCCGCCCGAAGAAGGGGTCGTTGGCGATCTCGGTGGACACCTCGAGCCCCAGGCCTCCCAGCAGCTCGACGAAGTTCTCGAGCCAGCGGTCCCGATGCGCCAGGGCGCCCTGAGGGTTGCCCAGGTAGACCTCCTCCTGCATCCGGAAGCAGACCATCCGCAGCGGATCGGTCTCCGGCTCGTGCCGGAAGCACCAGGAGGTGGTCTCCACCCGGGCCGGCTCGGCCAGCTCGCCGGTGAAGCGCGGGTAGACATTGTGGCAGGTGGCCGGCACCATCATCAGTCCCGACGGCTCCAGCCGGTCCGCCCACTCGCCGCCCTCCTCGTACACCTTGAGCAGCGCCCTGTGGTCCTTGTCATTGCCGGTGAAGGTGTCCACCGCCCCGGTGAGCTGCGGGAAGCTGGCCAGGTAGTCCGTCTTCAGGTAGGCGGCCCGGGGTTCCAGCGGCGGGAAGTGGATCCGTTGCACCTGTTCGTCGGGCTCCTCTAGGGCGATCATCGCCCGGGACAGGCCGGCGACGACGGCCTCGAAATCGGCGCCCCGGCCGTGCACCCCGGGGGTGCCGCTGGGGACCTGGTGACCGGCCTCCTCCAGCCGTCGGGCCAGCTCTGCCCGGGCCCGCTCTCCGCTGCCGATGCTCATGGGTGGTCCTCTCAGTCCTGCAGGCCGTCGAGGGCCGCGGCGATCCGGGCGATGCTGCCGAAGGTCTCCTTGTTCAGCAGTTCGTCGGGGAACTCGATGTCCAGCTCGTCCTCCAGGGCGAGCATCACGTTCACGCTGGCGTGCGAGGTCATCCCGGCGGCGTAGAGGTCATCGTCGACCCCGAGCGTCGCCGCCTCGCACTCCAGCCGGGCATGCTCGGCGAGGATGGTGCGGATGGTCTGTTGTGTCGTCTCCAACATGTCTTCTCCTTCGGGGGATCAGTGGGCAATGGCGAAGGCCATGGCCACGCCGTCCCGCTGGCTGGTGGACAGGTCGATCCTGGTGATGCCCTGGCTGGCGGCCCAACGCCGGGCGTGGCCATGCAGGACCACGGACATCGCGGCGTCGGGGCCGCGGACCACCTCGATGTCCCTCCAGGGCAACGGTAGCCGGGGGTCACAGCGCAGCGCCTTGAAAATGGCCTCCTTCCCGGCGAAGTGCTCGGCCAGCCGGGCCGGATCCGTCACCTCCCCGGGCCGATAGACCCGACGCAGGTAGCGCGGTCCGAAGCGGTCCAGCGCGGCGGCCACCTCGGCCACCCGCACCAGATCCACCCCCGGCCGCACCGTTCAGACCTCGGCTCGGGTCTTCTCCGGGCTCAGCCGGGCCAGCCGGAGCGAGGCCCCGGCCAGGCCGTAGACCAGCATCACGCAGCCCGCCGACTGGGGGAAGCTGAAGGCGTCGAAGAAGAACAGCGAGACCGATCCGGCCACCACCGCGGCCAGGAGGGACCGGGCGGCCAGCGCATCGGCTGGGTCCCGGAAGAGACGCTGGGCCGTTCGTGCGCTGCGGGCCGCATTGAAGATCAGGTAGAACAGCGCCAGGGTCCCGACGATTCCCGTCCCGATCAGGATCTGCAGGTAGGCATTGTCCAGGATCCAGTAGCGCGGCAGGAAGGTGTTGTAGCCGCGCCCCAGCCAGGGGTGCCGCAGGATGTACTGCCAGGCCACGCCGTAGCTGTCGGTGCGGGAGTGGACGGATGTGTCGTCGCCCGCCCCCAGGAAGAGCCCGCGCAGGGTGCCCAGCAGGCCGGGCACCGCGACGCCGGCGGCCACCAGGCCCACGGGCGCGGCCAGCAGCACCTGCAGCTGCGCGCGCCGGCTCCAGGCCGGCACCAGGATGGCCATCCCGATCACGACGCAGATGATGGCGGTGCGGGACAGCGAGACCAGGGCCGCGAAGGCCATCAGCCCCACCGGTAGCCAGCGCCACAACCGGTGCCGGACCGCGGTCTGGGCATTGGTGAAGGCGATCGGCAGGAACATGGCGATCACGGCACCGAACTCGATCGCATTGGTGGCCGAGGCGCTGGGCCGGGTGAACATCCCCCGGGTGCCCACCGTCGCCCCGGTGGGCGGGGTCAGGCCCGGGATGCTCATCCGGTCGATCAGCAGGTCATTGGTGAAGAACTGCAGGATCGCCAGCAGGGCCACCGCGGCCCCGGCAATCGACAGCCGGTTCAGCATGACCCGCCACCGGTCGATGGAGTTGATCCCGTCGTTGAGCACCAGCATCAGCCCGATCAGGCCGAGGAGGCGCAGCAGCGAGGTGTCGGCATTGGTGAGCTCGAAGCCCGGGATGAAGGTGGTCATGGCATGGCCGTAGACCAGCAACATCACCAGCGCCAGCAGGATCCCGGCCCGGCGCACCGGCGAGGGACCGCCCTGCAGGGGCTCGGCCCGGTGCAGGTGGTGCCACGTGTACCAGCCCAGGGCCAGCAGCGACAGGATGGTCGCCGGGGCGCCCAGGGTGCCCAGGGCCTCGACCACCATCGTCGCCGGAATGGCGAACAGCAGGATGACGTAGCCAGTGAAGATGGCCGTCACGTCGAGGCCGGCCCGGCTACCCCAGCCGGAGGTCCGGGCTCGAGGATGTTGGACCGCGGTGCTCACGCCCGCCTGACCGCCTTGACCCGGCGAGTCCGACGCTGGTCGAGCAGGGCGATCAGGGACAGGCCGAGCATGCCCACGACGGTGGCGCCGGCCACCGTGGCCAGGAGCTGGGTCTTGACGTCCTTCTCCGGCTCGGTGTCCTCCGTCACGTTGAGGGAGGTGATCCGCTGCAGGTCGGCGATCTTCATCTCGTCCTGCAGGGTCTTCAGGGTGCCGGGCACCATCGCGTCCAGGGCCTTCATCCCCGCCAGCGCGTCCGCCGCGCTCGCGCCCTGGGATTCCACCAGGATCAGCGGGGAGCCAGAGGTGGCGTCACCCTCGACGGTGATCTTGGCGCCGGGGGCCTTGGCCTCCAGCTGCTTGGACACCTCCGTGCTGCTGAGATGGCGCACCAGCACGTCGCGTGCATCGCCCAGCGAGGCCAGGTAGAGCAGCGGGTTGTTGGGTGCGTAGTTGCGCCGGTCCTGCTGCGCATCGAGTAGCACCGCCTTGGGCGGCAGCAGCAGCACCGAACTGTTGGCGGTGTAGCTGGGCCCCACCTGCTTGTACATGCCCACCCCCGCGGCAATGGCCAGCAGCAGCGTGGCCAGAGCCAGGTACCACCAGCGAGCGAGCGTCGTTCCGAAGTCACGCAAGTCCATCGAGACGTTGCCTTTCACGTTGTTCTTCCCCGAGCTTCAATCATGTCTTATGCAAGGGGCATGCCATAATCGCTGTGTGTTCAGCGGGCCGCCGAGTGGCCCCGTCGGTGTTGTACAACTGACCTGAACAAAGACGACACTTGGGGATCTGGATGACTTCTGTCGAATTTCTGAAGCTCTGCGTACGACGCTGGTATGTCCTGCTATTGGGCCTAGTCATGACGACAGTCATAACTCTTCAGGCCACCGGGCCGAACACGGTGTATTTCGCTCAGACTACGGTGAATGTGCTCTCGCCCGATGGTGGCAAGGAGCGCATTGTGGGCTTCCATTCGGCTGATTCAATTGCCATTGCGCACCTGTTGGCAGCCCGGGTCAATAACGGGGTCCACACCCCATTGGCGTCGGATCCCGATGCCACTCTGTATTCCATGGGAATTCTTCAGGGAACGCATGCCCAGGTCCGCAATATCGGCGGGCAGTGGCTGAGTCAGGTGGAGGAGCCCGTCGTCGAGGTCCAGGTGGTGGATCCCGACCCCCAGATGGTGCGCACGAACCTGTCAGCCGAAGTTCAGCGTCTGGGCGTGGAGCTGGCCGGCATTGAGAAGGAGCTGAAGGTTCCCGCCGGGCAGACCGTGGAACTGCAGGCCACCCCAAAGGATCCCGTGGTGCATGAGGTGGTCACGCCCCGCAGCCGCGCCATGGCCGGTTACGGGCTGGCCGGCCTGGGCTTCAGCCTGTGCGCCACCTGGGCCGCGGACCGGCTGCTCTCCCGACGCCGTCCCGCCCACTCCCCCCGTCGCCCCGCATCCGTCAACCGTGAGGACCAGACCGTATGAGCACCGCACATGTCTTCCTGACCCGCTTCAACCTGCCCAGCGAGGGTGTGGAGAGCCTGATCCGCGCCAAGGAGGGTTGGCTGCGGGAGCGGATCGAGCTGTTCGAGCGCTACACCGTGCCCTCGGTGCGCGCCCAGCTGGGCGACGACATCTCCTGGGTGGTCTACCTGGACACCGAGAGCCCGCAGTGGCTGCTGGACAAGATGTACGCCTGGCGCGACGAGGGTCTGCTCACCCCGGTGCTGGCCACCAGCGTGGGCCCGGTGGAGCTCACTCGGGACATCCAGGCAGCGGCCGGGCGCCAGAACGGCCCGGTGATCACCTCGAACCTGGACAATGATGACGGCCTGGCCATCGACTTCGTGCAGCGGCTGCGCCAGGCGCCGGTGACCCAGGAGCGGACCGCGCTGTACCTCGCGCACGGCCTGATCACCAATGGCCGTCGGTGCTTCCTGCGCGAGGACCGGACCAATGCCTTCTGCGCCGTCCGGGAGGACCTGTCCGACCTGATGACCTGCTGGTCCGACTGGCACAACCGGCTGGGGCGGCACATGGACGTCGTCGAGGTGGAGGGTGAGCCCGGCTGGCTGCAGGTGATCCACGGGGCCAATGTCAGCAACCGGGTGCGCGGCACCATGACCGATCCGGCGCGCTACCGGGCGCTGTTCCCGGGGATGCTGGACGGGGTACAGGCCCCGACCGCCACCGAGCTGGCCAGGGACCGGTTGGTCGAGGCGCCCACCCGCTGGCTGCGTGACTCGGCCCGGGGCAATGCCCGGGCCGCCCTGGTCAAGGTGCTGGGCAAGGAGCGCTTCGACGCCGTGAAGTACCACGGCGGCAAGGCCGCTCGCGGGGCCGTCACCAAGGCCAAGGACCTGCGCGCCCGCAAGGGCTGAGGGTCAGCGGGTGGTGTCGTCCCGCTCCCAGTGCAGCTCCGAGCGGTGCCGGGCGGCGGGCTCCAGCCGGTCCTGGAGCCGCGCCGCCACCGCCAGGGCGCAGTAGCAGCCGGCGTCCAACAGCTGACGAGGGCTGCCCGAGTTGGCCTTGAGCAGGGACTTCAGCGTGCTTCCCGAGGAACCCGTGGTGGATTGACCCAGCTCCTGGACCTTCTGCGACGGGCGGTAGACCCGCTTCAGGGTGCGCACCAGCGCCCGGGTGGTGCGGGGCACCTCCACCGGCACCGGATCCGCGGCCACCACGCACTTCTCCTCGGGGGAGAACAGGGCATCGACGAACAGGTCGTCGGGGGCGTCGGCCGGGAACTCGGCCCAGCGCGCGCGTCCCTCGGCGCCCACCGCGAAGACCCCGGCACCCCACAGGGCGGACAACACCTCGGGGGTGCGCATCCGGGCATCGTAGTAGGCCTTGACCGGCGCCTCGACGCCCTCGGTGCGGTAGACCAGTGGCGGCCGGGCGGCCAGCACCCGGCCGCTCTCCAGCACCCGGAAGACCTCGTTCAGGGACTCGGCCGGGGCGGCGATGTCCGCATCCAGGAAGATCCGGGGAAAGTTGTCGGCCTCCCCGGTCTGGGCCAGGTGGGCCTCCGCGGCGTTCAGCGCGGACTGCTTGGAGGCGGCCGGCATCTCCAGCGTCTCCAGCCGCAGCCGGCCGTCGAAGCCCCGCACGATCTGCTCCGTGCCGTCGGTGCAGCCATTGCAGGCCACCACAACCAGCGTGTCCGGGCGCAGGGTGCCGTCCGCCAGCGATTCCAGCGTCCGCCCGATCACCGTGGCCTCGTTGTGGGCTGGGATGATGATGCTCGCCACCTCAGGCCTCCCGATGCTCGCGGCCGGGACGGGGATCGCCCGACGGCAGCTCGCCCCAGGCGTCGCGGTGCAGCAGGTAGTGCAGCGCGGCCCGGGAGGCGGGCTTGCGGGAACGCACCGCGTGCTGGGCGGTCAGGATGCCGCGGAACAGCAGCGAGTTGAGCGGGCTGTGGTGGCCCTCGTAGTCGCGGAGCTTGTTGATCTCCATCAGGGCGGCCTGCCGGGGGGAGGAGCCGGAGGCGCCGCCGATGTGTACGCACCGGGCCTGCGGCAGATAGCGGATCCGGAAGCCGGCCTGGCGTACCCGACGGGCGAAGTCGGTCTCCTCGGAGTAGAGGAAGAAATCCTCGCGCCAGTCGCCCACCGCCGTGTCGCACTGCCGGCCGACCACCAGAGCCGCGCCGCTGGCCCAGTCCACGTCGCGTTCGCTGGAGTAGTGCTCGGGGGTGCGCAGGGTGTCGCCCAGCACCGTCGGCCGGTTGGGCCACTTGGCGCCGAAGGCGGCCTCCCCAAGCTGGGAGAGCAGCGTGGCCTCGCGCCGCAATGAGTGGAAGGCAGTGCCGTCGGAATTGGCGATGTGCGGCACGGTGACGCCGATGCTCGGGTCCGCGGCCAGCGGCTCGCACAGCCGGCGCAGGCTGCCGGCTTCCATCACCAGGTCCGGGTTGAGGATGGCGATCGCGTCGGTGTCCGGGTCCAGGTGTTCCCGGCCGACGTTCACCCCGGCGGCATAGCCGATGTTGCCACCGCCGGGCACCACCCGGGCGTCGCCGCGCGCCTGGACCCGGGCCACGGTGTCGTCGGTGGAGGAGTTGTCCACCACCAGCACCCGCAGGTCCAGCCCGTCGGCGGCGGCCGGCAACGAGTCCAGCAGGTTGTCGATCTCCCCTGCCGAGTTGTAGGTGACCACCACGGCGGTCACCACCATGGTCTGGGGGCTGGCTGACGAATTCTCCATGCGGCGTCCTCGTGGCTCGTGGGCGGGCCCGGGGGAGGGGCGGACAAATGACGTAGCCACGCAGACCTTCCCCCGAATGTCTGCGCCCAGCCTAACCGGGACGGGGTGGCACTGCGCGGTGGTTAGGGTGGAGCGAGACTTGGCGCAGCCCGTCCTGGGGCGCCTGACAGCACTGGGGGGATTGGAATGTCAGACAGGGAGTTGGTGGTCTTCTGGGCCGGCAATGCGTGGGACGGATTGCCCGCCACGGATCATCATCTGGCCAAGGCACTGGCGCAATATGTGGACGTCTGCTGGGTGGATCCGACGGTCTCGGTGCACCACAGCCGCAAGTTCCTGCCCAGTATCGAGCAGGCGGCCGAGGGGATCGACGTGCTCCGGGTCAACACCGTTCCGGGAGCCTCGCGCTCAGGGCTTCGTCAGGTGGCGGCCGCCACCCAGCGGGCCGCCCTGGCCTGGTACACGGCCCGGGGGCAACGGCCGTGGGCCACCATCTCCGCGTCGCCACGGGTGGAGCTGCCGGCCCGTGGCGCCGGGGTCACGGTGCTGCACGTCACCGACGACTGGCTGGCCGGGGCACCGATGATGGGTCTGGACGCGGCCTGGCTGGAGCGGGTGCTGCGCGCGAATGTGGCCACCGCTGACGTGGTCAGCGCCGTCTCGGTGGATCTTGCCCAGGTGCTGCAGCGGATGAAGCCGCGGCACCCGGTGGAGGTGGTGCCCAATGGCGCCACCATCGGCCAGGTGATGCCGGAACTGGAGCGCGAGCGGGTCGCGGTGCTGGTGGGGCAGCTGAACGAGCGGCTGGACGTGGACCTGATGGAGGCCATCATCCGGGCCGGGGTGCCGCTGCGGATACTGGGGCCGCGCAGTGACCGGGAACCGGAGCAGGGCCGTCGGCTGGACGCACTGCTGGCCCGCCCGGAGGTGGACTGGCGCGGCCCGGTGCCGCACGACGAGGTGGTGGGGCTGCTGGCCGGCTCGGCGGTGGGCATCACCCCCTATGCCCTGAACGACTTCAACCAGGCCAGCTTCCCGCTCAAGACCCTGGAATACCTGGCGATTGGCCTGCCGGTGGTCTCCAGCCCCCTGGACTCGCTGGAATGGTTGGGCACGGACCTGGTGGACGTCGCCGACAGCCCGGAACGCTTCGGGGAAATGGTGCGACGTCGGGCCGACCAGCCGCGGGATGCCGCGCTGGAGCAACGCCGTCGGGACTTCGCCAACCGGCACTCCTGGCAGGCCCGGGCTGAGGCCCTGCTCAGCCTGGTGGAGGCACGCTCCACCCGTCGCTGACGGTCCAGACGGGGGTGGCGACGCGCTCGGCCTCCCGCCGTTGGGTCTCCAGCAGGCGGGAGGCCCGGCACCGGTCCATCTGGTCCAGCACCAGGCGTCGGGCCAGCTCGGCGTCCAACTCGTAGAGGTGGCAGGTGGACAGCAGCCCGGAGGTGGTGTCCACCTTCACGTCGGCCAGCCGCATCCGGCGCTGGAGCGGCCCGGCCATCAGGTGCACCGACTGCACCCGGGCATGGTGCACGATCTTGGTCTCGTGCACGAAGCCGCCGTTCATCGCCACCACGACCTCGTCGGTGATCCCCCAGCGGTAGCTCTTCCAGATGAAGGGGTGCAGCCTGCGCACCCGCGGTTCGGCGCCGTGCAGCTCCACCTGGCCCAGCCGGAAGCCCGGCCACACCGCGTCGATCGCCAGCTCCACCTCCGGCCACGTGCCGGCGGGCAGCAGCACATCGCTGGCGCCCTCGTCCTCGTCGCCACCGCCATAGCCCAGCACGTCCATCTTCACCCGGTAGATCCCGAACGGCCGCCACAGCTGGTGCTGCACGATCTGCAGGCCCTGGATCCGGCTGGTGGGCAGCGTCTGGCTGACCAGGCTGGTCATCCCGCGGCTCACCTTCAGCGCCTCTCCGGAGCGGACCAGGGCGAAGTTCCACTGCTTGACCACGGTGTTGGTGATGATCCCGGCCAGGCCGGTGAGCAGCGGGATCAGGCCGACGCCGGCGCCGAACTCGCGGCTCCAGCTCACCCCCGCGATCCCGGCGATGCTCAGCACCAGGGTGACCAGGAAGCCCGACGACAGCACCGCCGCCAGCACCAGCCGCTGCGGCGGGACCCGCAGCAACACCCGCTCGTCCCGGGCCAGGTCACCGGTGGCGTTGGCGAGGGCCCGGCTGGCGGCGGACTGCTCCACCGTCACCCGCTGGCCGTGCGCCCGGGCCACCAGGTAGTCCCGCATCTGGTAGGCGCGCGCCCGAGTGAGGTATTCGATGGTCTTGCCGGCCCCGGAGCCGACGTCGATCCGCAGCTGGGCCAGCCCCAGCAGCCGGGCGGCGAAGGGCTGCACCACGTCCACCGACTGGATCTTGGTGAACGGCACCTTGTCCGAGTTGTGCTGGATGAAGTTGTGCTCGATCCGCACCTGCCGGTCATCGATCACGAACCGGGTGAAGCGCCAGCTGAAGTAGCCGACGATGCCGGTGATCACCACATAGCCCGCCAGCATGATCCCGATGAAGCCGAAACCGGCCAGGTCAAAGGGGTTCTCCCGCTTGCCCAGGTTCTCCAGGAAGTCCCGGCCCACCACGAAGACCAGACCCACCAGGGCGATCCAGCCCTTGATGATCGGGGTGGCCGGGTGGGGACGCTCCATCACCGTCTCGAGCGCTTCGTCGGTGGTGTCCGGCACCGCCACGATGGCCGAGGCTGTTGCGGCCTCGGGAAGCGGCCGGTGCTCGGTCACAGGCCAACCGCCTGCTGTTCACCTAGCTCGGTCAGCCGTTCCCGCAGCCTGTCGGCCTCGGCCACCGGCAGCCCAGGGATGGTGGCGTCGGTGCCGGCCGAGGCGGTCTCCAGGGTCACCGTGGCCAGGCCATACTTGCGCTCGATCGGGCCGGAGTTCACCGTGACCACCTGCATCCGGCCATAGGGCACGACGGTCAGCCGTCGCTGCCACAGGCCCTCCCGGAGGTAGAGATCGGTCTCACGCTCCGCATAGCCCCAGATCCGGTAGACCCGGCCCTGCCGGTGCCAGCGGTAGGCGATCCACAGCGCGGCGACGACGGCCAGCGCGGCGCCCGCCCACCAGCGGTAGCTGTAACCGAGCACCAGGCAGGCGATCACCGACTCGATGCCCCAGACCAGCAGCACCATCAGCCGCTTCATCCTCAGGTAGTTGGGGGACAGCGGCTGCCAGTGGTCGATGGGGGCGGCGAAGGGATCCACCCCTCCAATCTAGCCCGACGGTCAGCGGGTCAGGCCGAGCCGCTTGCCCAAAGACTCGTAGCCGGGGCCGTTCACCTTGACTTCGCCCATCAGCACCAGCCCGCGCAGCACCAACGTCGGGGCATCAGCGGCGGCCGGGCCGAGGCCGCGGATCTTGGTGTCACCCATGATGGTGGTGGTCTCGTCGCGCACCTGCACCCCCTCGGGGACCGTGACGGTGATGTCCCCCATGATCACCGGCACCTGGACGACGCACTCGTGTGCCTCCCAGACGGCGTCGGTCAGGTCCATCCTCAGGTCTCCCATCACCACCAAGCCGGTGGTGCGTCGACGAAGCCGCCAGTGGCCCTCCCGCCGCACGGTGCCCATGATGGTGAAGGCGCTGTCGGCCTCCGGGTTCTGGTTGTGCGGATCCACCACGACGCCGGAGCGGCCGGTGGTGGCGGGTACGGCGGGGTGGCGGGCCCCGCCGACGGGCATCAAGTCCGCGGTGATCGGGGTGAGCTGGCCGAAGGTGCGGGCCTGCCAGACCGCATCCAGCCGCTCCGAGTGTTCCTGCTGGGTGATCCGGCCTTCGGCATAGGCGGCATTGAGCACATCGGCCACCAGTTCGCGGTCGGAATCGGCACATCGCAGGTCGGACGGTTGGGCGGGCTGGGGCATGGGTGTGGTCATGCCCCGAGCCTAGGAATCGGTGGGGTCGGTCCGGAAGGCCGGGGTGAACGGATCAGGGGAGAGCCGGGGTCACCACGGCCGGAGGCGAAATGAATGGAGCGGGCGACGGGAATCGAACCCGCGTGTCCAGCTTGGGAAGCTGGCGCTCTACCATTGAGCTACGCCCGCGCGCCCCGCAAAATCTCTTGGGGCCTGGGACAGCTTAGCGCATTCAACGGGTGGCGCGCGCCACCACCGCGTCGGCCACGCGGTCGAAGACCTCCCGATTGAGCGCGGCGCCGGTGCGACGCACCCCGTCGGGCGCGACGCGGATGATCCGGTCCACCCGGGCCTCGCTGGGGCGGCCCTGCCGGTCCCAGGCGCCGGTGCCGACGTCGATCCAGTGCCGGCCGGCCCTGGCCTCCTGGGCCGCGTCGCGGTCATGGTCCTTGCTGGTCAACGGCAGGGCCAGCAACCAGTCACCGTCGCGGCCAACCAGCAGCACCGGCCGGTCCTTGCCCTGGGAATGGTCCTCCTCATAGGGAACCCAGGCCCAGACCACCTCGCCCGGGTCCGGGGTGTCCCCGGCCTGCGGGGAGTAGCTGATCTGCGGGATGCCGGTGAAGTCGCCGGGATAGCCGCCGGCGGCCGCGGGCTGCTCCCGTCGCGGCTGGGAGGGGCCGCGTCGCTGCTGCTTGCCGGAGGACTGCAGGGAGCGAGCGCCCTCCTTGAGCAGGGCGGAGGCGACGTCGGTGAGCAGGGACTTCCAAGAGAATGCCATCAGCGCCTTCTTGTCAGAGGTAACGGGGTAGCGGGCCGTAGACCACCGGCTCGTCCGGGGCCAGCGGAACCGGGTCGCCGGCGCGGAACTGTTCCCAGTGGCCGAAGTAGCGCCTCACCGGCGGCAGCCACAGCAATACGGTGCCGATCAGGCTGAGCACCGGCGCTGCCCAGGCAATCGGGTTCAGCAGGTAGCCCAGACAGCCGATGGCGACGGTGACGATGCCGGCGATCCGGGACCAGCGGTGCCCATTCCAGGCATTCAGCGCGGTCACCGCCGGGGCGGCGGTCATCGCGGCACCAATCGCGCACATCAGGGTCACCGCCACCACCGAGCGCCAGCCGCCCGGACGGGGCTGCCACAGCTGCACCAGCTTCGACGAGTGCGGAAAGGTGGCCATGTGGATTGCGGTCCACCAGGACCACGCCAACGCCGCCGCGGAGACGACGGCGGCGGCATACAGGAAGACGTCGGCCAGCACCATCACCTTGGCCCGGCGGGGCTGACCGGTGCTGGGGCTGATCGGCAGTCCGGCCACCAGTTCGCCCTGTGGCGGCAATGTGGCGATGGTGCTCATGGCGCCACCCTACCCGGCCCCGGCCTGGTCACCCCTGGGCCGGCTCCAGGGGTTCGTCCAGGTAGCGCTGCAGGGTGGGCCCCACCCAGTCGGCCAGCTGGTCCGGCGTCGCCGCCACCACCTCCGAGAGTTGCAGCACATAACGGGCCATCGCCAGCCCCATCAACTGGCTGACCATCAGCTGGCCCCGCCGCGGATCCAGCCTGCCCTCGTGGTCCGGGGTGGGCAGCTTGGCCAGGATCTCCGAGACCAGGAATTCCCGGAAGGGGCGCACCCCCTCGTCGGGGGTCATGGCGGTCTGGATGATCCCGCGGGCGGCACTCTTCTGCGCCGGGTTGTCCCACAGCTCGACGAAGACCTTGACGATGGTGTGGCCCACCTCATCCCACGGCGCCTGGGAGATCAAGGCCAGCCGGTGAGTGGGGTTGGACTCGGCCGTCATCAGACTGGCGGCGAAGACGGCCGGTTTGCCCTCGAAGTAGTGGTGCACCAGCGCCGGGTCGACGTCGGCATCCCGGGCGATGGAACGCAGCGAGACCGCGTCATAGCCCCGGGTGGCGAACAGCTTGCGGGCGCTGGCCAGGATGGTGGCTCGGGTGTCTGCCCCGGCGGGGCGCCGTCCTCGGCGGCGACGGGCGCTGGCCGGGCTGGAGGCGCTCTCCGGGCTGGCCGGCACCGGGGCGGGCACCGGGGTCACGGGCAGGGTGACGTCGGACTGGTTCTCAGGGATGTTGCTCATGATGCTCTTGCTCTGTAGAGGTGCTGGTGGGGAAGGTTCGGGGGCGGTGGGGCCGGTTCAGGTGGGGGCCAGCCGCTGGCGACCGGCCAGGATCAGCTCGTGGACCTCGTCGAAGACCTCGGGCAGGGAGTCGACCGGCCACCAGCGCACGTCGTGGGACTCGCCGCTGACCCGCGGTGGCTCCGGCGGCGCCGTGGCCAGGAAACGCACGTCGAGGTGCCGGGTGGGCCCCACCGATCCGCGGCAGGTGATTGGGTGCGCGTTCAGGTTCAGTGGTTCCGGGTGGATCTGCAGGCCGGTCAGGCCGGTCTCCTCGGTGGCCTCCCGTAGGGCGGCCTCGGCCAGCCCCGCATCCCCGGGCTCCAGATGTCCACCCGGGGCCAGCCAGGCCCCGACAATCTTGTGGTGGACCAGACAGGTGGCACTCCCGTCGGGGCTCAGCACGACGGCGGAAGCGGTCAGGTGGCCAGGCAGGCAACCGCGTTCACAGACGTCCGGGCGGGCGGCGATCAGGCCCAGATAGGCCTCGCGCAGGGCCCGCTGGTCAGCCGACGGCGGACGCCAGGCGCGCAGCATCGCCTCGGCGGCGGCGCGTAGTCCCGGTTGCATGCCCAAAACCTACCCCAAAGGGTGGGTGAAAATGACCGCGCCTACCCCATGGATACTGTGGGGGGCGTGAATCCCAAGCCCCGCTGGCAGACCGTCGTGTTCGACCTGGACGGAACCCTGTGCAACACCATCGACCTGATCCTGGCCTCCTTTGACCATGCCCACCGCGAGGTGCTGGGCGAACAGCTCGACCCGCAGGTGGCTCGCGGCTGGATCGGCCGCACCCTGCCGGACATCTACGCCGCCTGGCCGGACCAGGCCGAAGCCCTGCGCGCCAGCTACCTGGACTTCAACCTGGCCAACCTGGAGCGCCTCCAGACCAGCTTCGACGGCATTGCAGAGCTGCTCACCGAACTCCGCGAGGCCGGCGTGGTGCTGGGGATCGCCACCAGCAAGCAGCGCACCTCCGCGGACCGCAGCCTGGCCGCCTCCGGCCTCACCGGGCTGGTGCCGGTGGTCTCCTCCATGGGAGAGACCACCCATCACAAGCCACACCCGGAACCGATCCAGCACGCCCTGGCAGGGCTGGGGGCAGATTCGGCCGACGCCGTCTACGTCGGCGACGCGGTGGTGGACGTGCAGGCCGCCCAGGCCGCGGGGATCAGCCAGATCGCCGTCACCTGGGGTGCGGGGGACCGGACCGAGCTGATGTTGGCCAACCCCACGGCCACCGTGGACAGCGTCGACGAGCTGGCCCGGGTACTGCTGGGCTGACCCCTCGACACACGACGCCCCGCACCGGAGAATCGGTGCGGGGCGTCGTGGTTTCGACAGGCTCAGCCATCGTGTGACGGCTCAGCCATCGTGTCGTTGGTCAGGGCTTCATGGTGCCTTCGGCCAGGAACTTCGAGTGCCAGGACAGGGACTTGGTCAGGTCGTGCGGGGTGTGCTGACCATTGGCCACCTTCTGGGCGTGCTCGAAGTAGTCCAGCAGCGCATCCTTGTAGTCCGGGTGGGCGCAGTTCTCGATGATCTTCTTGGCCCGCTGGCGCGGGGCCAGGCCGCGCAGGTCGGCCAGACCCTGCTCGGTGATGATCACGCTGACGTCGTGCTCGGTGTGGTCGACGTGGTTGACCATCGGCACAATCGCCGAGATGTCGCCGCCCTTGGCCGTCGACGGGGAGACGAAGACGCTGAAGGCGCCGTTGCGGGTGAAGTCACCCGAACCGCCGATGCCGTTCATCATCCGCGAGCCCATCACGTGGGTGGAGTTCACGTTGCCGTACATGTCGGCCTCGATCATGCCATTGCACGCGATGACACCCATCCGGCGGATGGCTTCGGGGTGGTTGGAGACGTCCTGCGGGCGCAGGATGATCTTCTTGGCGTACTCGGAGGCGTTGTTGTTCATCTTCTCGGCGTACTCCGGGGAGAGCGAGAAGGCGGTGGCCGAGGCGACGGTCAGCTTGCCGGAGTCCAGCAGGTCAACCATGCCGTCCTGGATCACCTCGGTGTAGGAGGTGAGGTTCTCGAAGTCGCTCTCCAGCAGGCCGGCCAGCACGGCATTGGCGATGTTGCCGACGCCAGACTGCAGCGGGTTCAGGTTCTCCGGCAGACGGCCGGCCTTCACCTCGGTGTGGAAGAAGTCCAGCAGGTAGCCGGCGATCTTCTTGGAGTCGTCGTCCAGCGGCTTGAAGGGCGAGTTCCGGTCGGGGCCGCTGGTCTCGATCACCGCGACGACCTTCTCCGGGTCGATCTTGTAGACCTTCTCGCCGATCCGGTCCGACGGCTTCATGATCGGCAGCGGGGGACGGTTCGGCGGCAGGGTGGCGATGTCGTAGTAGATGTCGTGCATGCCGTAGAGGCCCTCGGACTGCCACTCGTTGACCTCGATGATGATCTTCTTGGCCAGCGTCAGGTAGGTGCGGTTCATGCCCACCGACGACGAGGGGACGACCGAGCCGTCGGCCAGCACCGAGGAGGCCTCGATCACGGCGTAGTCCAGGTCACCGAAAAAGCCGTAGGCCATCTGGTTGGCCAGGTGGCTCAGGTGGATGTCGGAGTAGAAGGCCGAGCCCTCGTTGATCTTGTTCCGCATTGCCGGGTCGGACTGGTACGGGGTGCGGAAGTTGATGCCGTCCGCAGCCGCCAGCTCGCCGTCGAGCTCGGGGGCCGTCGAGGCGCCGGTGAACGAGTCGATCCGGAAGTCGGTGCCCTTGGCGCGCTCCTCCTTGATCCGGGCGGCCAGGGCGACGGGGAATTCCTTCGGGTAGCCCGAGCCGGTGAAGCCGGCGAAGCCGATCTTGCTGCCGGGCTCGATCAGCGCAGCGGCATCCGCGGCGGACATGACCTTGCTGCGGAACTGCTCGTTGGCAATCCGTCCTGCCATCTTTCCTCCTTGAAGACGTGTACCCCGTCGCGCGGATCACTCCGCCAGCCCACCGTCACTGGTGGCAGGGGCCTGTGGGTGTCAGGTTACCGTGACAAGGCGGCTTGGTGGGAGCCTTCGGGTGCGCTTCCCATCCAGCGGCCTGATCAGGCCAGCAGCCGGATGCGGTTCCAGTTGCGGCCGATCTGCACTCCCGTCGCCCAGCTGCCACCGCGGTTCAGGTACTGGTACAGGTTTCCGTCGCTGCGCCGGGCCACCAGGTCCGAGAGCTGGTCGCCATTCAACGAACCCGGGGAGGTGACCAGCTGCATCGCTTGCCAGCCGTGCCCCAACTGCCGCAACGTGGACTTCTGGCCGGGCGGGAGGAGCTTCTCCGCCCACAGGGTGCCGTCGGCCTTGATGGCCAGCAGGTCGGCGTAGGCATCCCCGTCGAGGTTGTCGACGCTGACCGGCTTGGCGCTGGCCGGGACCGACGTGTTCCAGCTGCCGGCCCGCGCGGGGGCTGCGTCCACCGCCACCCCCTCCGACCGCCAGGTCTCCCAGCGCCAGGCCGTCCCATTGCTGGTGAGCAGGACTGGGCCGCCCAGCCCGTGCGCGGAGAAGGGGCCCAGCGCGGTCACGCTCCGGGGGAGCTGCTGGCGCGCGGGCGAGACCTGGCGGGCCGAGCCCAGCCGCCCGTCGCGCTGCACGGAGTACTCCCACAGGCTGGCGTCATCCCGCATTGCCAACAGCCGGTTGCCGGCGCCATTGCTGGTCTGCTCCAGCGTGAGCATCCGCTGCCAGCCGGTGCCCACCCGGACACCCCGCGCCAGGCCCGACGCGGTGCTGCGGTAGAAGTACAGGTCCCCGGTGCCCGCCTGGATTCCGAAGACATCTGCCCGGCCGTCGCCGGTGTGATCACCGGGGGCCGACGGGCGGGGGGCTCCGGGGCAGCCGCGGACGGCGGTGACCCCGGACCCGACCTCTCCCAGGTCCTGGTTGACCACCCGCCAGACGTGGTTCCCGGCGGTCAGCCCGGCGAAGGTCTGGTTGGTCCGGGTGGACGACGTGGGCGTGCGGGGCACCCCGTCGATCACGATGTCCACATCCCCCGGCGTGGTGGAGTTGACCACCAGGGTGCCGCAGGCTGGCGAGCTGGCCGAGTACCCGGCATTGGCCGGCAGCGGCGCCGCCAGCGCCACACCGGAGATGGCGGCCGTGGTCACGGCCACACTCACATATCGTCGCATGTCAGTCGTCCTCTCTGATGTGGCCGGGCTCGGGCTCAGGCCAGCAGCCGGATCCGGTTCCAGTTCTGGCCGATCTGGATGGCGAGGCCGAACTTGCTGCCCTGGTTGAGGTACTTGTACAGGTTGCCGTCGCTGCGACGCGAGATCAGGTCGGACAGCTTGTCTGCGTCGACGGCGCCGGGGGAGGTCACGGTCTGCATCCGGCCCCAGCCGGAGCCCACCTGCTTGGGCGCGGCGAAGACGCTGGGACCGTACTTCATCACCTTGTGGAACCACATGGTGCCGTCGGAGCGGATCGAGATCAGGTCGCCCTCGTTGTTCCCGTCGAAGTCCCGCATGGCGATCAGCTTGACGGTGCTCTGCCAGCCGGTGGTGATCTCCGCAGGCTGCGCCATGGCGCCGGCCCCCAGATCAATGCCGTAGAGGGTGTCGCCCTTGGTGGCCAGCAGCACGTGCCCACCGAAGGCGAGCATGTTGTTGGTCTGGGTGATGGTGAAGTTGGTGTAGCCCTTGAGGCCGGAGCCGATCTGGGTGCCGTTGGAGAACTTTCCGTAGCCGAGGTTGTTGTAGCGCCACACGGTGCCGTCGTCGCGCACGGCGATCAGGTAGTTGGGGGTTCCGGCGCCCTCGATCTCGTTGACCTGCTGCATGAAGACCATGCGGTTCCAGCCGTTGCCGGCCTTGATGCCGCCGGCCAGGCCGCCGGTGGTCATCCGGTAGTAGTAGAGGTCTCCGGTGCTGGCCTGGATGCCGAGGACATCCGCCTTGCGGTCCTTGTTCTGGTCGCCGTCCAAGGGGCGGGCCGGGGTCCCGGTGCACGCGGCGACGCTCACCCGGTAGGTGGCGGTGAAGGCGTCCGACTGGTCCGGGGCGGCGTCCCAGATGTAGTCGCCACCGGCGTCCACCCGGACGTCCAGCGTGGCCTTGGCGGGCACCCGGATCTCGTCACCGCTGTCCAGGCTGACCACCCAGGTGCTGGCCTGGGAGTTGGCCACGCGGATGGTGTTGCACGACGGGGAGCTCACGGTGACGGGCGTGGCCGCCTGGGCCGGGAGTGCCGAGCAGAAGGTGGCGGACAGGGCGACGGCGCCCAGGGTGGCGGCAAACTTACGGATCACGACGACCTCACTGGCTGGAGCTTCGCACGGAAGCATGCTGATGGCTACAGAGTAGGCCAGTCGACATGATTTGGACCACGGGGTCCGCAAGTGTTCAGGCGAGCAACCGGATCTTGTTCCAGTTCTGGCCGCTCTGGAAGGTGCAGCACAGGCTCAGGGCAGTGAAAGGAAGGCGCGCACCGCGTCCAGCCGGGGGAAGCTGATGGTGGCATCGCCCTGGGTGGCGGCCACCGGCTTGGCGCAGAAGGCGACGCCCAGGCCGGCCTCGGCCAGCATGTCCAGGTCATTGGCCCCATCGCCGATGGCGACCACCTCGTCGGCCTGACAGTCGGCCAGTTCGGCACAGCGCAGCAGGTGACGACGCTTCGCGGCCCGGTCCACCACCTCGCCGCGGGTCAGGCCGGTCAGCTGGCCGTCGCGCACCTCGAACCGGTTGGCGCTGACGTGGTTGATCCCCAGGTGGGCCACCAGCGGCTCCACCACCTCGGTGAAGCCGCCCGAGACCAGCCCCACCTGTCCGCCCGCGGCCTGCACCGCGGCAATCAGCTCCAGGGCCCCCGGGGTGAAGGAGATGGACTCGCGCACCTCGTCCAGCACCGTGACCGGCAGCCCGGCCAGGGTCGCCACCCGGGCCCGCAGGGACTCCGCAAAATCCAGTTCCCCCTGCATCGCGCGCTCCGTGATGGCGGCCACCTGCTCCCCGGTGCCGGCCCGGGCGGCCACCTCGTCGATCACCTCGGCGGTGATCAGGGTGGAGTCGACGTCCATCATCAACAGCTTCGGGGCCCGGGTGGCCAGCGGGCCATGCACGACGGCGGAGTCCACGCCCTGCCGGGTGGCGGCCCCCCGGACCAGGGAGCGGGTGCGGAGCAGGTCATTCACCTCACCCAGGGCGCTGACCACATGACCCCACTCGGCCCGTTCGTCGCGCTGCTCGCGCAGGTCATGCAACTGCTCCAGGGCGAGCGCGGTCAGGGCCTCGGGAATGGGCTCGGCGGCGGTCAGGACGATGCGTGCGGTCTTTGACACGGCACCAGACTAGGCGGGCCAGGCCCCGATCCGGCGCACGGTTCCATCCATGGCCATCAGACGGGCTGCGACGTTCTGGGATTCCAGCCACCGCAGCGCGTGATGACCGCGCACGATGCTGGCGGTGGCCAGCACATTGGCCAGGGTGGCGCTGGGCGCCACGACGGTGACGTTGCGCCAGACCAGGGGCGCCGGGGTCAGGGTGCGCGGTGTGGAAAGGTGCGCAGTGTGGAAAGCCGACTGCGCAACCGGTAATTGTCGGGGCAGCAGCTCCAGCAACTGCACCGACAATCAACCGCTGCGCAGTGGGGGTGAGGGCGGCTTTGGGCGGGAGGGGGCACGATCTCCCAGCCGGGAGAGGTCACGGGCGGCGCGATCTCGGCGTCGGAGACCCAGCAGTCTCAGGCGGTCAGGCAGAGAGCCAGGACGGCCAGGCTGAGCAGTACCTCCAGCATGCCCACCTGCCCCGGCCGGATGTTGCGTCCCCGGCGCGGGCCGAACCACGGCAGCGCCCACGCCCGCACCGTCCCGACGGCGAAGAATGCGGCCCACCACGGGCTGGCCGCCCCCAGCCGCCAGACCAGGGCGGACAACGCCACCCAGGCCAGGTGCCAACCGATCGAGGCCCGCACCCAGCCCGGCTTGTTGCGCTCCCGGATCAGGGTCTTCACCACGAAGACGGTGCCGAAGAAGTAGCCGAACAGCCCGATGGCCAGCCATGACGTCGACGTGAGGCCGGCCCGCCAGACGGCCTGCGGGGTGGTGAAGGGCAGGATCCACGCCAACAGGCAGGCGGCCGACACCGTGCACAGGCCGGACAGCAGCGCCCGGTCATGGCGACGGCTGGTCAGCCACAGCGCGGTGCCCAGCAGCGGTAGGTAGACCGGGAACCACCACAGCAATGGGAGCCCGCCCAGCGCCAGGGTGGCCAGACCGGCGACGGCGGACACCCCGCCATAGGTCAGCACCGCGGGCAGGAAGTTGTGTCGCCGCCGCGTCGCCGCCTTGAGCCACAGGCCGCAGGCGTTGAAGCAGAAGTAGCCCACCAGCCAGGTGGCGGCCAGCGGCAGGGCCCAGCCGGGCAGGCCGTCGCGGGCACGCACCACCAGCCCCACCACCAGCGGGACCACGAGCATGGCCCACGCCCCGTGCTGCTGCGGGATCCATCCTGCCTTGCTCGCCATGGGTCAGAGTTTAGCCCGGCATGAACCGTGGATATCCAAGCTGGGTCAGCGGGCGATGGTGCGGGTCAGGGTGTACTTGGGATTCTGCTCGATCACCCGGGTCTGGCCCACCAGTTCGTTCAGCCGTGCCCGCCAGGGCAGGTGGGAGTTGTAGACGCACCACAGCTCGCCACCGGGGCGCAGCACCCGGGCTGCGTCAGCGAACATCTCCAGCGCCGGGCCGGACTCCTTGGCATTGCCGATGTGGAAGGGCGGGTTGGTGACGATCAGGTCCAGCGAGTCGTCGTCGAACTCGGTCAGGCCGTCACGCCACAGCACCTGCACCCGCGCGCGGTTGGTCTCGGCGGTCAGCCGGGTGGCCTCGACGGCGGCCTGGGAGACGTCCGAGGCCAGCACCGTGGCCTCCGGGAACCGACGGGCCAGCAGCGTGGCCAGCACGCCGTTGCCGCAACCCAGGTCCAGCACGTCGCGCACCTGGCCGCCGGAGGCGGTGCGCTCCTTGCCCAGCTGCTTGAGGTGGTCGGTCAGCAGCTTGCTGCCCGGGTCCAGTTTGGCGCCGGCGAAGGTGGCGCCGTGGGCCCACAGCTCCACCCCCAGGTCGGCGTGCTTCTTGCTGCGCGGCCAGGTGTCGTCGGCCGGGTAGGGCAGCCGCGCGTGCAGCACCCGGGACTTCTGCCGTCCCAGCGACGCGTTGACGCTGCCGAAGTGCGCCAGCAGCACCTCGTTCATGCTCAGGGTCATGTGCTTGACCCGGCCACCGGCAACGACCCGCACCTCGGGCAGGGCCAGGTTGGCCACCAGCTCCGCGTACTCGTCCAGCGCGCCCAACCCCTTGGGCAGCCGCAGCCAGACCAGGTCACAGCCGGTCAGTGCCTCCGCCAGGTCGTCGGCCACCACGTCGGCCGGCAGCTCCCGGTGCTCCCGCAGGTCGTCGCACCACGCCACCACCTCCTCGGCCGCCTCCCGGGCCCGCTCCACCAGCGCGGGGGCGTTCAGCAGCAGCACCTTGGCGGCGCGGGCCCCCTCCAGCACGGTCTGCGACTCGTCGGCAATCAGGTCATCCACGGGATCGGTCTCAAGCACGTCGCCCATCCTTCCAGTCCGACGGCAGTTTGGCCGCATCGCCACCCGACCCCCGGCTGGGGGAAGCACGCGGGGCTTGGTAGGTTCAGGGGCATGGCAATGGAGCCGCTGCAGATCCACGTGATCGCCGACTCGACGGGAGAGACGGCGGCCAGGCTCGCGCGCGCCGCCCAGGCGCAGTTCACCGAGACCTCGTTCACGATTGTCCGCCACCCGCGGATCAGTACCCCCGAGGCGCTGATTGCCGTCTTCGACCAGCTGCGGGCCGCCGTGGCCGACGAGCCAGCGCTGCGCCGGGTGGTGCTGTTCACCCTGGTCAACGAGCACATGCGGGAGCTGGTCACCACCGCCTGCGAGGAGCTGCAGATCCCGTCGGCGGACCTGTTGAGCGGCACGCTGGAGGCCTTCGAGCAGGCGACGGGTGCGGAAGCGGAGGAGGTGGTCCGCCGGCCCGTGGGGGTGGAGGCCGACTACTTCGAGCGGATCAGCGCCATGGAATTCGCGGTGCGCAATGACGACGGTGCCATGCCGGAGGCGCTGCGGGACTGCGACATCTGCCTGGTGGGGGCATCCCGCTCCGGCAAGACCCCGCTGAGCATCTACCTGGGCTATCTGGGCTACAAGACCGTCAACGTCCCCTTGGTGCCGGGGATCGCACCGCCCACCGAATTGCTGGGGCTGGACCGCTGGCGGATTGTCGGGCTGACCATCGACGCCGAACGGCTGCTGCAGATCCGCAACCGCCGGGTGCGCGGGTTGGGTGGTTTCGGCACCAAGGACGGCTATGCCGACCTGGTGAAGATCTACGACGAGCTGGACGAGATCGGCAAGGTGCAGCGCCGCCTGGGCTGCCCGGTGATCGACACCACGGGGCTGGCCCTGGAGGAGGCCGCCGCCCGGGTGATCGACATCGTCGACGAGCGTGCCAAACGCGTCGGGGCGGCCTTGCGTCGCCCTGCCGGAAGCCTGAAGATCAGGCCCTGAGACCACCCCGCGGTGATGACGCCGTGGGGACAACTGAACAATCGGCTGGGAAGACACCCCGTCCGGGTCCACCGCCACGGCGGCACGTTGAAGGAACCAAAGGAGATTCCACACATGACTGAGAAGTACATCTACGACCTTTCCGAGGGCGATGCGACGATGCGCAATCTGCTCGGCGGCAAGGGCGCGGGCGTGGCCGAGATGAGCCGGGTTGGCGTTCCGGTGCCCGACGCGTTCACGGTGACCACCACCGCCAGCGTCGAGACCATGAAGCGCAATGGTGAATGGCCCGAGGGCCTGGCCGAGCAGGTGGCCGAGGGGCTCAAGCGGCTGGAGGAGCGTACCGGCCGCGTGCTGGGCGGCAAGGACAAGCCCCTGCTGCTGTCCGTGCGCTCCGGCGCAGTCGTCTCCATGCCCGGCATGATGGACACGATCCTGAACCTGGGCATCAGCGACGAGACCGTGCCCGCCATCGCCGCGGAGACAGGCAACGAGCGCTTCGCCTGGGACTGCTACCGCCGCTTCATCCAGATGTATGGCGAGGTGGTGGAGGGCGTCGACGCCCACGCCTACGAGGACGCGCTGACCGCCATGAAGGAGCGCAAGGGCGTCGATCAGGACACCGACCTGAGCGCCGAGGACCTGAAGGAACTCGTCGAGCAGTTCAAGCAGATCAGCAATGAGGCGCTGGGGGGCGAGTGGACCAGCGACCCGGTGGAGCAGCTCAACCGCGCCATCAACGCCGTCTTCAAGAGCTGGCTCAACCCGCGTGCCGACGTCTACCGCAAGGCCAATGGCATCTCCGCCGATTTCGGCACCGCCGTGAACGTGATGCAGATGGTCTTCGGCAACCGCGGCGAGACGTCGGCCACCGGCGTGTGCTTCACCCGCAACCCGTCGACCGGCGCCAACGAGCTCTACGGTGAATTCCTCACCAATGCCCAGGGTGAGGACGTGGTGGCGGGCATCCGCACCCCGCGCCCCCTGGCCGAGATGGAGGAGGTGCTGCCCGAGGCCTACGCCCAGCTCATCGACACGATGAAGAAGATGGAGGCGCACTACCAGGACATGCAGGACATGGAGTTCACCATCGAGAATGGCAAGCTCTACCTGCTGCAGACCCGTAACGGCAAGCGCACCGCCGCGGCCGCGCTGAAGGTGGCCTCCGACCTGGTGGCCGAGGGCATGATCGACAAGACCGAGGCGATCAAGCGGATCGAGCCCCAGCAGCTGGACCAGCTGCTGCACCCCGCCATTGACCCGAAGCACGGCAAGACCGCCATCGCCAAGGGCCTGCCGGCCTCGCCCGGCGCCGCCGTCGGTGAGCTGGTCTTCGACGCCGACACCGCCGCCGAGCGTGGTGGCAAGGGCGAGCCGGTGGTGCTGGTCCGCTTCGAGACCACCCCCGATGACATCCATGGCGTGCTGGTCTGCCAGGGCATCCTGACCGCCCATGGCGGCATGACCTCGCACGCGGCCGTGGTGGCCCGCGGCATGGGCAAGCCCTGCGTCGCCGGCGCCGCCGGGATCAAGATCGACCCCGTCGCCAAGACCCTGACCATCGGTGAGCAGGTGTTCAAGGAGGGCGACGTGCTCACCCTCAACGGCTCCACCGGTGAGGTCTTCGGGGAGGCGCTCGAGCTGATCCCGCCGCAGATCAACGAGGACTTCAAGAACGTCGTCTCCTGGGCCGACGAGGTGCGCACCATGGGTGTGCGGGCCAATGCGGAGAACTTCGAGGATGCCAGCAAGGCCCGCGAGCTGGGCGCCGAGGGCATCGGCCTGTGTCGCACCGAGCACATGTTCTTCGGCGCGGACCGGCTGCCGGCCGTGCGGGAGATGATCACCGCCGAGAACTCCGAGCAGCGAGCCGCGGCCCTGGAGAAGATCCTGCCGATGCAGCAGGCCGACTTCGAGCAGGTCTTCACCGCCATGAAGGGCCTGCCGGTGACCGTGCGGCTGCTGGACCCGCCGCTGCACGAGTTCCTGCCCAACCTGGTGGAGCAGAGCCTGCTGGTGCAGAAGCTGGAGCTGACCGATGCCCCGGCCGCCGAGCTGGAGGAGGCCCGCAAGGTGCTGGCCCAGGTCAAGAAGCTGCACGAGCAGAACCCCATGCTCGGCACCCGCGGCTGCCGGTTGGCCATGCTCTACCCGGAGATCCCGGACATGCAGGCCCGGGCCATCATCCGCGCGGCGCTGGCCGTGCTGGAACGCGAGGGCGAGACCATCGGGATCGAGATCATGATCCCGCTGGTGGCGCTCCCCACCGAGCTGAAGACCCAGCGGGCCATCGTCGAGGCGGCCGTCAAGGACGAGTTCGAGAAGGCCGGCAAGGAGCTGCCGTACACGATCGGCACCATGATCGAGCTGCCGCGCGCGGCCATGGTGGCCGACCAGATTGCCGAGCACGCCGACTTCTACTCCTTCGGCACCAATGACCTGACCCAGACCACCATCGGCATCAGCCGGGATGACGCGGAGAACGGCTTCCTCACCACCTACGTGATGGACGAGGTGCTGCCGAAGAATCCCTTCGAGTCGATCGACGTCGACGGTGTCGGCGAGGTGGTCCGGATCGGCGTCACCAAGGGCCGTTCCGCCAAGGCGGACCTGAAGTGCGGCGTCTGCGGTGAGCACGGCGGGGATCCGGATTCGATCCAGTTCTTCCAGGAGGTCGGGCTGAACTACGTGTCCTGCTCGCCCTTCCGGGTGCCGGTCGCCCGCTTCGCCGCGGCCAAGGCGGCCTTGGCGCAGCAGCAGTAGCATCCTGGTCCCCGAGCCTGTCGACGGGACCAGCCCGGCAGCCCCGCCTCCCACCCGGGAGGCGGGGCCGCCGTCGTCTCCGGGGCATTCGCACGTACGCGGCTGTGGCAGGGTGGAGGAAAGAACTCCCAGCCGGAAGGATCCCTGCCATGGACAGCGACGCGCGCGCCGTCGAGTTGGCCGACGAGCACGCCCTGCACGTGGTCCGGATCCGGGTTGAGGGGGAGTTGCCGGCCGAGCTTCGCACCCGGTTGGTGGCCGAGGGGCTGGCCGAGGTGCAAGCCTTGTTGGCGGCTGAGGGCCGTCCGGTCTGGTGGGTCGAGGTGGAGGCGGAAGTCGCCCACGTCGTTGCCGACGGCCTGGCGATGGACATGAAGGCCGAGCTGATCCGGTTGGAGGACGAGCACGTGCTGGGTCCGTGGTGGAACCTGGACCTGGTCACCGTGCTGGAGGACGGTTCGACGGGTGCCTGGCACCGCTCCCCGATGCGGCCCGAGCCCCGAACCGCCCCCAGCCGGGAGGTGCTGGAGCGGGCCCTCACGGGCTACGACTGGAGCGTGTGACGGGCCTCGACCAGCTCGGCCGTCGTGGTCGCGTCAGCGCCCAGCCCGAGCCGGTCGAGGGGTCAGACCTGGCTCCGGTGGAAGTTCACGTGGGAGCGCGACGGGGTGGGGCCCCGCTGGCCCTGGTAGTGCGAACCGGCCGCGTCGGACCCGTAGGGGTGCTCGGCGGGGGAGCTGAGCTGGAAGAAGCACAGCTGGCCGATCTTCATCCCTGGGTGGAGCATGATCGGCAGGGTGGCCATGTTGGACAGCTCCAGGGTGACGTGACCGTCGAAGCCGGGGTCGATGAAACCGGCCGTCGAGTGGGTCAACAGGCCCAAGCGTCCCAGCGAGCTCTTGCCCTCCAACCGGGCCGCCACGTCATCGCCCAGCGCGACGCGTTCCCACGTCGCCCCCAGCACGAACTCGCCCGGGTGCAGCACGAAGGGCTCGTCGCCGTCGCAGACCACCTCCCGGGTGAGCTCCGGCTGCTCGGCGGCCGGGTCGATCACGGGATAGCGGTGGTTCTCGAAGACCCGGAAGACCCGGTCCAGACGCACGTCGACGCTGGACGGCTGCACCATGTCCGGGTGCCAGGGGTCGAGCCGGATCCGGCCCCGCTCGACCCCCGCCCGGATGTCGCGATCACTCAGCAGCATGCGGTCACTCGGTGGGCAGCCACACGCGCATCGGGCTGGAGCCGCGGTTGGCCCAGCTCTGGTAGGGCACCAGGGTGGTCTGGCGCACCTCGGGATCGACGGCCACCATGGTGCGCGAGTACAGCGCCTGCGGCTTGCGACGGAAGTTGGCCGGCACCGTGATCCGGGGCAGTTCCCCGTTCTCCGGCTTCTCCACCGTGGCGGTGGTGTGGAAGACCAGGTTCTCCAGCTGCGGGTTGTCCACACCCTCGGCGCAGTAGACCACTGGGCCGCGCAGCAGCGCACGGCAGCCGCGCACCGCATCCACCCGCGGGTGGGCATAGACGAAGCGCGGGTCCATCTGGAAGTCCAGCACGGCCTCGAAGCCCTCGGTCAGCTTCTGGTCGAAGTAGCCGTCCACCACCAGCGCATTGCGGCCGTTGTAGAGGTGCTTCTCACACCAGCCCGGCACCCGCATCCGCAGCCGGGCGCCCGGGGCGGGGGTGCCCTCCAGCCGGATGGTGATGTGGCCGCTGTTGGGGTAGTCGGTCTCGATCACCAGCTGGCCCTCACCGATCTGGGAGGGCAGCTCGATGGTGCCGGACATCCACTGCTGGATGCTCAACGTCTTGTCCGCGACGGTGGCCACGAAGGCCCCCATGCTGGCGGCCAGCCGAACGATGCTGGTGGGGCCGGTGGCGTGGTTCAGCCACGGCGCCCGCTCGATCCGGTTGTTGTCCTCGTCGCGCTGACGGGAACGCACCTGCAGCGGGTTGGAGCTGAAGAAGGTGGTGCCGTCGGTTCCCACCGCGGCCGGCAGGGCGTTGTGGAAGATCTTCTCGATCGCGTCGGCGTAGCGGGCGTGGCCGGTCAGCAGCAGCAGCCGGTGGTTCACCTGCACGTCGGCGATGCTGGCGGTGGTCTCCGCGTAGGCACGGGAGGCCGGCAGCTCGTAGGGGGCGCCGAAACTCTCGTCGAAGTGCCGCGAGCCCAGGCCGCCGGTGATGTAGAGCTTGGTCAGGTGGGCCGACTCCCAGCGGGCGATCAGCGCCTTCTTCAGCTCCGGGTCACCGGTGGCGGACAGCACGTCGGCCACCGAGGAGTCCAGGTACTGCTGCCGGGCGGCATGGCCCAGGGACTCGACGGCCTCCCGCACCGGCTCGTGGTCCTGGAAGAAGATCGGCCCCAGTACGCCGCTGCGCAGCAGGCCCTGGCCGCGCCGGTCCAGGATCGCCTTGGCGGTCTCCAGGTAGGGGTCGTGCTCCGTCTCGTGCCACAACTCCACCAGTGCACCCTCGATGCCGGCGTGGCCGTCGTAGCCCTGCTGGTCCGGGCCGAAGTTCTTGACCACCAGATCGGCCCACTTGCGCGCGATCCGCATGATCTTCTCGCCCCGGCCTGTCCGGTTCAGGGCAATGGCGGCCTTCACCAGGTGGGAGCCGGTGAACAGCTCCATCCCCATCGCGGCGTCGCTGAAGTGCTCGTAGCCGGCCATCGACTGGCCCCACGAGTTCAGGTAGCCGTCGTCGGCCTGGACGTCGGCCAGCAGCTGGATGGTCTCTTCCAGGAAGCCGTCGAACTCGGTGGTGCCGGTGCGGGCGATTTCCCAGGCGATCGCCTCCAGCACCATGTGCACCTCGGCGTCGGAATTGGTGTTTCCGATGTGCTGGTGCTCCACGCCGTCGCGGACATTGCGCAGGTTGGCCCACGAACGCTCCTGCAGCTGTGCAATCACGTGCGGCAGGGTGGCGGCGGCATTGCGCGCCTGGAATCGACCCATCCAGCCCTCGTCGCTGGGGTGCACGCTGGTGAGTGCGACGGGCGCCTGGGCGGCGCTGAACAGGGCCGGGGTGGCTTGGTGCGGCATGGGTGCTTCCTCCATGGCGTCAGCGACGCCGGTTCGCAGAGTGGAAACTTCTACCCCCACCCTATGAGAACTGCGGCGCCGATGGTGCCCCAAGGCCGGGTCTTTCCGTCCGGCGGTACCCTCAGGCCGGGGCGCCGGCCAGGATCTGCTCGGTGGCCGAGACCCCCAGCCGGGTGGCGCCGGCCTGGATCATCTCCACGGCGCTGTCCCAGTCCCGGATCCCGCCCGACGCCTTGACCCCCAGCCGGCCGCCCACGGTCCGGGCCATCAGCTCGACGGCATGCACCGTGGCGCCACCCGATGGGTGGAAGCCGGTGGAGGTCTTCACGAAGTCCGCGCCCGCGGCCTCGGCCGCCTGACAGGCGGCGATGACCTGGTCATCGGTCAGCGCACCGGACTCGATGATCACCTTCAGCACCTTGGGGCTGGGCACCTCGGCCTTGACCGCGGCGATCTCGGCCTGCACCGCCTCGGAATTGCCCGCCTTGAGCAGGCCGATGTCGATCACCATGTCCACCTCGTCGGCGCCATTGGCCACCGCCTCCCTGGCCTCGGCGGCCTTCAGCTGGGCGGTGTGCTTGCCCGACGGGAAGCCGCACACGGTGGCCAGCTTCACTCCACCAAGCTCCGGCAGCCCGGGGAGCATGTTGGGCGAGATGCAGATGGAGTAGGTGCCCAACTCCTGGGCCTGGGCCAGCAGGGCGGCCACGTCGGCGGGGGTGGCGTCGGTCTTGAGCAGGGTGTGGTCGATCATCTGGGCGACGGCGCCCGCGGTGAGGTCAGTCATGGTCCCCAGCCTAGGCGGTCTTGCCGGAGACGTCGTGGTGCATCAGGCGGCGCAGCACCACGAAGCGGAAGGCCGTCGCCACCGCGCTGGCCAGGGCCAGCACCAGCACCTCCATCGCCTTGCCGCCGGGGCGGCCGGCGGCGTGCAGCAGCCACAGCGAGCCGGAGGTCAGGCCGGTGGCCACCCCGAAGGCCAGCAGGCCGCCGATGTGGTCCCGCAGCATCCCCTTGCGGCTGGTGACCCCGAAGGTCAGGCGTCGGTTCACCGCGGTGTTGGCGACGGCGGTGACCAGGTTGGCCACCAGATTGGCGGCCTGCGGACCCATCCCCAGCCGGAGCAGCAGGTACAGGCCGAAGTAGGCACCCGTCGAGGCGGCCCCGACGGCGGCGAAGCGCACCATGTGCCCGAACAGGGCATTGGTGCCCGGGGCTGCGGGGGCGCGGTGAAGCGCCTCGCGGACCTGGCCCAGCGGGATGGCGCCGGTGGCCAGCCCGCGCATCAGCCGCGCCACCCCCTTCAGGTCCTCGGTGGCGGTGCTGACGATGTGCACCGTGGTGCCCGGGTCGTCGACCCAGTCCACCGGCACCTCGTGGGTGCGCAGGCCCGCGCGCTGGGCCAGTACCAGCATCTCGGTGTCGAAGAACCAGGCATTGTCCTCCACCAGCGGCAGCAGTTCCTGGGCCACGTCGCGGCGGATGGCCTTGAAGCCGCACTGGGCGTCGGAGAAGTTGGCCCGCAGGCTGGTGCGCAGGATCAGATTGTAGGAGCGGCTGATGAACTCCCGCTTGGGGCCGCGCACCACCCGGGCGCCGGGCGCCAGCCGGGAGCCGATCGCCAGGTCCGAATGCCCGCTGACCAGCGGGGAGACCAGCGGCAGCAGGGCCCGCAGGTCCGTGGAGAGGTCCACGTCCATGTACACCTGGATGTCGGCGGTGCTGGCCAGCCAGACCTGGCGCAGGGCCCGGCCCCGGCCCTTCTGGTCCAGGTGGACGGCGTGCACGTGCGGCAGCTGGCGGGTCAGCCGGGCGGCGATGGCCCAGGTGTCGTCGGTCGACGCGTTGTCCGCGATGGTGATCTGCCAAGCGTGCGGGAAGTCGCTGGTCAGGTAGTGGTGCAGCCGGCGGATGGAGCGCTCCAGGTCCTCGGCCTCGTTGTAGACCGGGATCACGACGTCCACGCTGGCGGTGCGGGGCAGCCTGCCGGTGCCCGGCGTCGGGGTGGTGTCCAGGATCTTGCCGGGGTTGTCGTCGGCGGTGGTCTTCTCGGGTGCGATGGTCATGGTCTTCGCCTTCATGTGGTGGGTCCTGCCGCCCCTGGCTCGGGGGCGGCTTGGTGGGCTGCTGCCCGGATGTCTCAACACTCCTGTTTGGCCTTGTGGCGGCCCTGTTCCATGCCTGTGGTGAGGCTGTGGGAAGTTGGCGCGGGGACGGGCTCGCGGGGGCGAACACAACAAATGCGGCAGGTCAGTT
Organism: Luteococcus sp. H101; assembly: GCF_038433155.1. Taxonomy (NCBI): domain Bacteria; kingdom Bacillati; phylum Actinomycetota; class Actinomycetes; order Propionibacteriales; family Propionibacteriaceae; genus Luteococcus; species Luteococcus sp. H101. The sequence goes on along the minus strand of NZ_JBCDMW010000019.1, from coordinate 139,896 downwards.
GTCCAAGTGCCCCAGAAGGGGTCTGGTCAACTGACCTGCCGCATTTGTTGTGGTGGCCCGGGGGAGCCCCGCCGGGAGGAGGGCTCAGCCGGCCGTCAGGTCATAGACGGTGGTGCCGTCGATGCTCTGGGCGGTGAAGTTCTGGGCCACCCAGGCCGCGATCTCGCTGGCATCCGAGGCGCCACTGGAGGCACTGCCGGGCATCCCGGTGGAGCCGGAGCCGATGAACCAGTGCACCTGACCAGCGGCAACCATCGCCTTGAACTGCGCCAGCGTGGGCGCCGGATCCGTGCCGTTGAAACCGCCCAGGGCGATCACCGGGGATCCGGTGGCCAGCTGGTAGCTGGCGGCGTTCTGGGCGCCGACGGTGGCCGCCACCCAGGTGTAGCTGCCGGAGCCCTGGGTGAGCAGGGTCTTGAGTTCGTCGCTGACGGTGGCGCCGCCGAGCATGCCGCCCATGCCTCCGCCGCCACCCGGGCCGCCGCCACCGGGGCCGCCGGTCTGGGCCGTCTGGGTGGAGCCGGTCTGGATGGAGCCGGTCTGGGTGTTACCAGCGGGGGCAGTTCCTGTGGGTGCCTGCCCGGTGGCGCCGCCGGGCGGGGTGCCACCGCCCATTCGGCCACCCCCGCCGCCACCCATGCCGCCGCTGACCGGGCCGGCGGTGACGATGGAGCCGGTGTGCGCGGTCTGCGCGGTGTTGACCGAGTAGGACGCCGGTCCGGCCAGGGCCGCGACGACGGCCAGCACCAGGCTGGTCTTCGTGACGGCCTCGGGCAGCTTGTCGACGAACAGCAGGCCCAGGGCCGCCAGCGTCGCGGCGACGGCGATGAAGCCGCCCAGGGTGGTCCAGGAACCACCGGCGCGCATCATTAGCCGGACCGCCCAGACACCCGTCGCACAGCTGGCCAGGGCCAGGCCGACGCGGGCCAGCAGCAGGTCCCGTCGCTGCCACAGGATGGCGGTGCCCAGTGCCACCGCACCGGCGATGCCGGGGGCCAGTGCCACCACGTAGTAGTCGTGGTAGATGCCGGACATGGCGCTGAAGACCGCGGCGGTGACCAGCAGCCAGCCCAGCCAGACCACCAGTCCGGCCGAGGCCTGGGTGGCGGGGGTGGTGTTGAACCCGTCGGGGGAGCGACGCGGGTTGAGGTTGGCCCAGGCCGTGCGGCCCAGCACCGCCCAGGCAAACACGCCCAGCAGGAGGGCGGCCGGAACCAGCCAGCTGATCATCCCGCCGGAAATCGACTGGAAGATCCGGAGGACGCCCACGCCGGAGCTGGAGCCACCGTTGCCCAGGCCGCCGGTCTCCTCGCCGGTGATCCGGCCCAGGCCGTTGTAGCCGAAGGCCAGCTCCAGCAGCGAGTTGTTCTGCGAGCCGCCCATGTAGGGCCGCCAGGAACTTGGCACCAGCTCGAACAGGGCGACATACCAGCCGAAGCTCGCGATCATCGCGCCCAGGGCCAGGAAGAGGTCGGTGATCTTGCGCTTCCACGTGGTGGGCGCGGCCACCGCGTAGGCGACGACGAAGGCCGGCAGCACCAGGAAGGCCTGCAGCATCTTGGTGAGGAAGCCCAGCCCGATCATCGCCCCGGCCAGGGCCAGGTGCTTGCGGGAGGCGGTCTGGCTGGCGCGAACCACGAACCAGGCGGCGGCCACCTCCAGGAAGACCAGCAGCGCATCGGGATTGTTGAACCGAAACATCAGGGTGGCGGCCGGGGTGAGCGCCAGGGTGGCGGCGCCGCCCAGCGCGGCCCAGTGGGCCAGGGTGCTGTGGGTCAACGACCCGTCGGCGCGCCCGGCCAGGCTGCGTCGCACGGTGGCATACAGCACCGCGACCGACGCGACGCCCAGCAGCGCCTCCGGCAGCAGGATGCTCCAGGAGCTCAGCCCGAAGAGCCGTACCGAGAGCCCCATCAGCCACAGCGCCGCCGGCGGCTTGTCCACCGTGATGGCATTTCCGGCGTCCAGGGAGCCGAAGAACCAGGCCTTCCAGGACTCGCCCCCGGCCTGGGCCGCGGCGGAGTAGAAGGAGTTGGCATAGCCGGATTCGGACAGGCCAATCAGGTAGAGCGCCGCGGTGGCCAACAGCAGCACGGCCAGGCTGGCGCGATGCAACACCGACGGCCGCTCGCTCCTAGCGGCGCCCCCGGCACGGGACAGCCGGGCGGTGGCGCCGGGGCGGGGTGGGGATTCCTCGGCGCGGGTGCGCCGCAGGACGTTCTGGGCAAGGGTGGTGGAAGTCATGGCGCCAGTCAACGGCGCGGCACTGTGCCGGCTGTGTGCCCAGTCTGTGGGGCGGCTGTGCGGCTGGCTTTCCGGGAAACCACCTTTCCGGAGTTGATCTTGGTCGTCGACCCCGGGCAGCGCATAGTCTGTCCTGCGTGACTGATCCGGAATCCGAGCTCGAGCAACCCCTGGCGCGTCCCCGACGCGGGATGATCGAGCCGGACGATCCGGGCGTCGAGGACCATGCGGGCGGCCAATCGGACCCGGACCACGCCTTCCGTCGCCCCGGCAGCCCCGCGAGCCCCACCAGCCCGGCGCGTCCCGCCACGTCCTCGTCGGCCAGTCGGTTGCGGTCGCCCGCCTCGGGCGGAGCCACGGCCGCGCCGGTGACCGAGGAGATCGACGACGGCCCGCGCCGTCCGCCGTGGGTGTGGCTGGCGGCGCCGGTGGTGCTGGCCCTGGGCCTGGGTGGCTGGTGGCTGGCTGGCCGCTCCGACGAGGAACCCGTCGCGCAGCCCACACCGACGCCCAGCCAGAGCATCGAGCCGCTGCAGCCCAAGGCCCCGGAGCAGCCGTCGGTGATCGAGGCGCCGGGCAAGGGCACCGTCGATTCCGTCAAGAAGCAGCTGATCGCCGACGGGTTCACCTGTGAGTCCGAGGCCAAGAAGCGGATGGACTCCTGGGTGTGTACGCACTACACCAGCAACCCGGCGATGACCGCCTACCTGGGCGGGGCCAGCGGCCACCGGCTGGGCCGGGTCTCGTTGAATGTGCAGGACGGCAAGGGTGGCAAGAATCCGACGGCGCTGGCGATCCAGGGCTGGCTGGCCGAGCAGTTCATCGGGGACAAGGCCCGTACCCAGACCGTGCTGAAGGCGGTCCGGGCGGGCAATGAGGACTCCTACGCGACGGCCACTAACGAAGAGGTCAACGCGCGGGGCAGCGCGGACGGCTCCATCGTGCTCTTCGTCGACGGGTGGGTGCCGGACCAGGTGCAGCCAGAGAAGCTGCTCCAGGCCAAGCCACTGGGCCAGGCGCTGACCCAGCGCGGCTATTCCTGCACCGGGGAGGCGGAGGTGAAGTGCACCCGCACCGCCGACGGCTACCGGTACAGCCTGGACTACCGGCCGGAGGGCATGGAGGTGAGCTACCTGAAGCTCCGGACCGAGGCCACCGCCAAGCAGCCCGTGCTCAAGGCCGCGGCCGACGAAGTGCAGGCCGTCACGTCGCTCTTCCAGCAGGGCCGGCAGATCCAGACCTGGTTGGCGGCCCACCAGCGCAGCGCCGCCGGTGCGACCGGCTATCAGGATGGGCTGGCGCTGGACTGGTATCCCGGCTCCTCCCAGCCCGGGGGAGCGGCGGCGGTCTTCTACCTGCGCCAGGCCTGCTGGACCGATACCGTGGAGACCTGCTGAGGTTCAGGGGCCAGGGCTCAACGGCTCGGCCAATGCGGGATCCTGCTGTACAACCAGCACGATTTCTCCTGTACAAGTAGCAGCAATCCTGCTGTGCAATCAGCAGGGGCTCACGCCAGCGGGACCATCAGGCCAGCAACGACGCTGGACCACCGACCAGGCACAGCTCATGGAAAATCGAGGCCCGCAGCAATTCTTGTATTGTGAAGAGTTAATCCCATCGCCTCGGGGATTCGCATCAAATCGTGTCTTGATATCTGGATGTGACGGTGTATTCGATGAGTTCATCGAATAAACGCCTGATTGGGGACCGCCGGATAGATGCAGGAGACATTCATCGAGATGCGTTTCAGCCGCAACTCGGTGCTGTGTGGAAACGGGGCTGGTCCGTTGTTCATCGATCACTTCTGGGATTTCTGCGACCGGAAGTACACCACCGGTTGCCCCGACGGCTTCCGTGCCAAGCCACAGTGACAGCTGACGCACGGCATACTGGCTGATCCAGTCAAACAAGCGGGATGGTCAGGGTGAAGCAGGTGTGGCCGGGCTGGGAGTCCAGCCGGGCGGAGCCGCCGTGGGCCTCCATCACCGCCGCGACGATGGCCAGGCCCAGGCCCGTCGAGCCCTCCTGGTTGTGGGCGCGGGCAGTGTCGGCGCGGGCGAAACGCTCGAAGGCGGTGTCCTTGATGGACTCGTCGACGCCGGGGCCGTCGTCGATCACCATGATCACGGCATTGCCGGAGTCGGTGCTGACCCGGGTCTCGACGTGCGTGCCGGCGGGGGTGTGCTTGCGGGCATTGGCCAGCAGGTTGGCCACCACCTGGTGCAGCTTCAGGGCATCCGCCCGGGCCACGACGGGCTGCTCCGGCAGGTCGACGCTCCACTCGTGGGTGGGGCCGGCCACCTGCGCGTCGCTGACGGCATTGAGCACCACCTCCACGACGTCGGTCTCCGTCAGGTCCAGCGACGGATCATTGTCAAGCCGCGCCAGCAACAGCATGTCCTCCACCAGCCGACTCATCCGGGTGCTCTCCGCCTCGATCCGGCCCATCGCGAAGGCGGTGTCCTGCGGCATCTCGTCGCGGGACCGACGGGTCAGCTCCGAATAGCCACGGATGGCGGCCAACGGATTGCGCAGCTCGTGGGAGGCGTCGGCGACGAACTGGCGCACCTTGGTCTCCGACTCCTGCCGGGTGGCCAGCGCGCCCTCGACATTCTCCAGCATGTGGTTGAAGGCATAGCCCACCCGGCCCACCTCATTGGCGGGGTCGGCGTCGGCGTCGGCAACCCGCTGGGGGAGCGCCACCTCGCCCCGGTCCAGGGCCAGGTTGGAGACCTCGGTGGCGGTGGCGGCCAGCCGGTTGAGCGGCTTGAGGGCGCTGCTGACCAGGGCGCGCGCCAGCAGGATGGCGCCCACCAGGGCCGCGGCGGTCAGCGCCAGCTCGGTGATCACCAGCTGCTTCAGGGAATGGTTCACCACGTCCAGCGGCAGGGCGATGATCTGGGTGCCGTAGGGGGTGGGCCGGCTGGCCGCACGGTAGTCCTTGTCCAACCCGTCAAGGTGGATGGTCTTCGGCTCCGTGGAGGAGAAGGAGCTGAGTTGCTGGGCGACGGTGGTGGCGAGTTGTTCCGAGTCGTCGATGAGGATGCGACCCTGGTCACCCGAGGGGGAGACCATCATGATGATCTGGCCCACCTCGGTGCCCGGCGGCATCCGGTCACCGAAGTTCTTGCGATCGGTGTCGTAGTAGCGGTCCGGGCTCTGCATCGCGGTCGCCAACTTGGCGTCCACATTGGCGATCAACTGGTGCCGCACCGCGACGGTGGAGGCCGTGCCCAGCAGCAGCGCCAGCAGCATCACCAGCCCGGCGACCCGCAGCACCAGCTTGCGGGACAGGGTGCCCTTGCCCATCGGGTTCAGATCCATCGGCGCCAGCGCCTCGGACCGGGACGCGGGCACCGCCAGCTCGCTCATTCGGCGGCGGGGCGCAGCACGTAGCCCGCGCCGCGCATGGTGTGGATCATCGGCGCACGGTCGTGGTCGATCTTCTTGCGCAGGTAGCTGATGTACAGCTCGACGACATTGGCCTGGCCACCGAAGTCGTAGTTCCACACCCGGTCCAGGATCTGCGCCTTGGAGAGCACCCGCTTGGGATTGCGCATCAGGTAGCGCAGCAGCTCGAACTCGGTGGCGGTCAGGTTGATCTCGTCGCCACCGCGCCTCACCTCGTGCGAGTCCTCGTCCAGCGTCAGGTCACCAACCACCAGCAGCGAGTCGTTCTGCGGGGCGGTGGCACCACTGCGGCGCAGCAGGGCGCGCAGCCGGGCAATCACCTCCTCCAGGCTGAAGGGCTTGGTGACGTAGTCATCGCCACCGGCGGTCAGGCCACCGATCCGGTCCGCGACGGCATCCTTCGCCGTCAGGAAGATCACGGGCACGTCGGGCTGGTCGGTGCGGATCCGGCGCATCACCTCCAGCCCGTCGAAGTCCGGCAGCATCATGTCCAGCACGATCGCGTCCGGGCGCACCTCGCGGGCGGTCTTCACGGCGGCGGTGCCGCTGGCGGCCGTCGAGACCTCCCAGCCCTCGTAGCGCATCGCCATGCTGAGCAGCTCGGTGAGGCTCGGCTCGTCGTCGACGGTGAGCACCCGGATGGGGGAGCCGTCGGGGCGGGTGAGCTGTTCGGAGTTCGGATCGAATCGTGCCATGTGCCCTACCTTCCCCCATGAAAACCGTGGCTGGCTGTGACAACCCTGTGTGGACTCTGTGAGCGGATCACGATGGTCAGGGAACCTCGCGCACCACTCGTCGTTCCGGATCCTCCCGGTGGCGACGGAAGATGAAGGAGTCCAGCCCGGCCCGGCCGGAACCGTAGGTGAACAGCAGCAGTGCCAGCAGGGCCAGCAGAAGATTGTTCTCGAAGCCATCGGCGTGCGGCAACAGCCCATTGCGCCACTTGATCCACACGATCACCAACAGCTGCTGCACCATCAGCGCCAGCGCCACCAGCGGCACCAGCACCCCGAAGAAGAGCATCACCCCGCCCAGCAGCTCCAGCACCACGCTGCCCCAGGCCATCAGGTAGGGCTGCGGCACGTGGTGCGCCTGCAGGTGCTGGATCTCGGCCGGCATCCCCACCACGCTCCACCGGTGCCAGGCATGGGTCAGCAGCAGGAAGCCCAGCACCAGCCGAACCACCAGCAGGCTGGTGTGCTGCCAGAAACTGACAAAGGATTTCATGGCTGGTCCTCTCCGCGACGCCGGGGCCGGTCTGCCCCCCACCCTATGGGGGCCCGACGGTTGTGCAGTGGCGCCGCGGCGGCTTGGATGGATTCATGAGCACCGCCTTCACCTTTGCCACCGCCGGCTCCCTCCGCTTCGGGGTCGGTGTCGCCGGCCAGCTGGGCGAGGTGGTGGAATCCCTCGGCAGCCGGGTGCTGTTGGTCACCGGCAACAGCCCCGAGCGCTACCAGCACCTGCACGGGGATCTCGGTGTGGTGGCCGGCTACCGGGTGGGCCACGAGCCCACCATGGTCGACGCGCGCCAGGCCACCCAGCTGGCTCGTGAGGCCAGCGCCGACGTGGTGGTGGCGATCGGCGGCGGTTCCGCGATTGACCTGGCCAAGGCCGTCGGCATCCTGCTGGTCAGCGGCGGTGACCCGCTGGACCACGCGGAGGTGATCGGCAAGGGACAGCCGCTGCCCAACCACAGCGTGCCGGTGGTGGCGCTGCCCACCACGGCCGGGACGGGTTCCGAGGTCACCGCCAATGCCGTGCTGGCCTCGCCCGATGACCAGGTGAAGGTGAGCCTACGCAGCCCGGCGATGCTGCCCCGGGCTGCCCTGGTGGATCCCGAACTCACCCTGGCCTGCCCGGCGCAGGTGACCGCCGCGTCGGGGATGGATGCCCTGACCCAGTGCCTGGAGCCGTTCACCTCACCGTTCGCGACGCCACTGACCGACGGCTTCTGCCGTACCGGCGTCGAGGCCGCCGCCCGCAGCCTGCGGGACGCCTACCGGGAGCCGAAGAACATCGCGGCCCGCACCGACATGGCGTTGTGCTCACTGATGGGCGGGCTGGCGTTGGCCAATGCCAAGCTGGGCGCGGTGCACGGCCTGGCCGGGCCGCTGGGCGGGATGATCGGCGCCCCGCATGGTGCGATCTGCGCCGCGCTGCTGCCCGGGATCACCGCCGCCAATGTGGCCGCCATCTCCGAGCGGGACCCTCAGAACCCCGCCCTGGGACGTTACCGGGAGATGGCCCGGCTGGTCACGGGGGTCGACGAGGTGGAGGCCCTGGTGGGCTGGCTGTCCGAGACCGTCCGGGTGCTGGAGATCGGTGGCCTGGCCGAGCTCGGCCTGACGGAGGACCGGATCGATGAGGCCTGTGACAAGGCCTTCCGTAGCTCCTCCATGAAAGGCAACCCGATTGCGCTGACCCGCGAGGAACTGGCCTTCGTGGTCCGCGGGTCCCTGTGATGCTGGTCCTGCTGCCACCCAGCGAGGGCAAGGCCACCACCCGTCGCGGCCGCCCGATGGACCTGGCAGCCCTCAGCCTGCCCGAGCTCACCGGGGCCCGACGCCAGGTGTTGGACGCCCTGGCGACGGTCAGCGCCCAGCCGGACGCGCTGACGGTGTTGAAGGTGGGCGCCAGCCTGGCCGACGACGTCGAGGCCAACACCCGGCTGCTGACCGCGCCCGCGCTGCGCGCCCGGGAGCTGTACACCGGGGTGCTCTACGACGCGCTGGACCTGAAGTCCTTGCCCGCCGCGGATTCCCGACGCGCCACCGGCCGGCTGCTGGTGATGAGCGCCGCCCACGGGGCGGTGCGGCTGAATGACCGGGTGAGCCCCTACCGGCTGGCGATGGACGTGGACCTGCCCGGTGTGGGCCCGCTGACCCGGTTCTGGGCGCCCCGGCTGGCGGAGGTGCTGCCCGCCCAGGTGGGCTCCGGGATTGTGGTGGACTGCCGCTCCACCAGCTACCGCGCCGCCTGGAAGCCGACCCCCGAGCTGGCCGAACGCTGGGTGGTGGTGGACGTCCCCGGCGCCTCGCACTGGGCCAAGCACACCCGCGGGCTGGTGGCCCGTCGGCTCTGCCAGACCGACGTGGTGAAGCGGGTCACAGACCTGCCGGCGGCGCTGGGGGAGGGCTTCGACGTGGAACTGGTGCTGCCGAAGCGCCCCGGCAAGCCTTGGGCAGCGCTGGTCACCGCCCGCTGATCAGGTCAGGGGTGATGGTCCATTGGCTTGTCGAGGTAGGCGATGAGCTGGGACCGCTTGTGGATGCCAAGCTTGGCGTAGATGTGCTGGATGTGAGTGTTTACCGTGTGCGGCGACAGCACGAGCTTCTCCGCCGCGGCAGACGCCGTGTAACCGTGCCCCAGAAGCATCATGACTTCCCGTTCGCGCGTCGAAAGCTTGAACTCCTCGGCGATCTGCATCACCAGGACATCGCGCTCCGACAGGGTCTGGGGCTTGCGCGTCAGTTCCTCGATCACATACTCCTGCCGCACCAACGTCATCAGGGCCCCCACGAGCCCCGCCACCATCACCGCAAAGGTGGGTGCGACGAGCACATCGTGCCAACGGGGCAGGTGCTCATACGCGATGGCCGTGGCGTCTCCCCCGGCGATTCCCAGACGGATGGCAGCACCGGAAAGCCCGAAGGCCGATGCCCCGGTTGTGTAGCCGCGCCAGGCCAGCACCCCGGTGTACATGGTGAGGAAGATCTCGAACAGTGAGGTGACCGCCACCGCCACCAGGAAGGCCGGTGCCTGCCCTCGCTGATCGGCCAGACAGAGTAGGCACGCGACGATCACAAACCACAGGAGCCATGGATAGATGCGAAATTCTGAGTTCGCCGGCCATACGTACTGCTGCAGCAGGGCCAGTACAAGCAGCAGGGTCGCCCCCAGTAGTACTCCCTGTTCATAGGCAGGCGATATGTCGTCGAAAGCACTCCACGGGACGATCGCCACTGTGTAGTAGCACACGAATGAACCCAGGAACGAGATGGCGAGCACCGTCAATCGAGCCCGATTTCCTTGCGAGGCGGTCTCCGACGGGAGCTTTCTGGGGGGTGGGGCGGCGGGTAGTCGGTGTGCCCAGCCATTCAGGAGCAGCGAACAAATCAACGGAATGAGTGCGGTCACGCTGGCTGCCGCCCAAGGATTCAGCAGGCTGACGGTGCCAACACCTCCCAGCATGACCAGACCGTGGACGACACCCACATGCCGTAGCGAGAAGTGCGCATTCTGTTGATAGAGGCACTCGCCCCACCAGACCCACAGCATCGCTCCCGATACCCCGACAACCAGCGCGCTGGCCAACGTGGCCCAGAAGGGGATCCACGAAATACCTGCACACTCGACAAGGATGGTGGCAGCACTTGAGACCACTCCGGTGGTCACAATGTTTCCGGGAGTCAATTGAAGATGACCGCTGGAGGCGGAGCGGAAGACCTGAACGGCACAGGTCACGCCGAAGGAGAAGAGCGCAAGCAGCCAGGAATAGGTGACCCGCGTATCCAACAGTCGGGCCCATGGGAAGGCGCTGGGTACGAACCACAGACAGTAGTGCCAGGTGAGCACCAGTGAAAGGCCCACATACTTCAGGCGCGGGTCGTACAACGAAGTCGTCCCGACGCGCAACGGCCCCATCGCCATCATTGCCTTGCCCTCCATGTGATCTCGTGCGGGAGTCTAGGGCCGCTTGGCTCACCACCCCCATCACGATCCTCACACATGCCCATGACCAGCCCTCTCACTAGTTCCTGGGGATGTCATCGGATGAACTTCATCAATGACTTCATCATGACCATCAGGGGATGCCAGATGTCGGCCTGGCCCGTCAGGGTGGAGTCAAGGCGGGCCTCACGAGGTCTGCCGTCATCACTGCTCAAGGAGTGTTCAATGGCGAACCCGCAAGGCGAGAAGACACTCGCCGATCTCAGCTCAGCCCGACGGTGGACGATCCTGATTCTGGCCAGCATCGGAAGTTCAATCATCTACGCGCCGGCCTACCTGAAGGCCGTCTTCTATGATCCGCTGCTGAAGGCTCTCAACGTCTCCAACACCGAGCTGGGCGCAGTCTTTGGCGCTTACGCGATGACGGCCCTCATTTGCTATCTGCCGTCCGGGATCGTGGCAGACAAGGTGAGGATGCGTACCCTCTCGACGGTTGGATTCGTCTCCACCGCCATCCTCACGGCCATCTACGCCACCCTTCCCAGCCTCAAGGTTCTCTACGTCGTCTTCATCCTGATGGGCGTCACGACGATTCTGATCTGGTGGGGTGTGCGCTACAAGTTGGTGCGGCTGGTTTCCAGCGAAGAAGAATATCCGAAGTGGATTGGCCTCTCCTATGGTTTCTATGGGGTGGCTGGCCTGCTGATCGGCCTGATCTCAACTGCCATTGTTGCCGCGGTCGGAAGCAATCTTCGCCTCGGGGTCTCTGTCTACCTCTACTTCCTCGCCGGCTTGATCTTCCTGCTTGGTGTCGCGTCGTGGCTGTGCATTCCCAAATTCGCTGGTGAGATGAGCGATTCCGGCAGCTTCAGCCTCAAGGAATTCGGGCTCGCTCTGCGCGATCCGGTGGTCTGGATGGCCGCCATCACGCTGTTCTTCGTCTACTTCTTCTACACCGGCGTCACCTACACCACTCCGTACATGACCGGCGTGCTGGGCGTCTCGTTGGCGGCCGCCACGGTCGTGGCCAACGTGCGCAACTATGGCATCACGCTGCTCTCCGGCCCCATCTTTGGCCAGATCGCCGCCCGCTTCCGCCCGTCAGTGACGATCGCCGCCGGGTCTCTGGTCTTCGTCGGAGCCCTTCTGGCCCTCATGTTCCTCCCGGCTGGTGGCAGTGTGATGGTGATCGCCTGCATCCTGGTGGTGCTGCTCGGCTTCATCGCCAATGGTGCTTTCGGTGTCGTCTCCGCCCAGCTGACCGAGGGCAAGGTGCCCCTGACCTACTTCGGTGCCGCCACGGGCATGCTGTCGATCATTGGCTTCCTGCCAGACACCTTCTCCAGCACCTGGTTCGGTGCCATCATGGACGCCCACACCAACTCGGCGGGAACCGTCACCCGAGCGGCCTACCAGCAGATCTTCTGGATCCTGATCGTCACCGCCGTGCTCGCGGTGATCTCATCGCTGGTGCTCTACTGGTACATCCGACGCACCTCCCGGCAGCAGGCTGCTGGCGTGTTGGGTGAGTGAGTTTCGCGTCATGCAGAGTCAGGGTGCTCTTCCAGTGATGGATCTGGTCAGTCCCACCATGCGCAAGGTCGTCAAGGCATCTGCGCGGCTGGCGCCGCCGCAGGGCATCGGGGCCAGCGTACAAGAGCTGCGCGCGGCCTACTGTGAAGAACGCCGTTTCTGGAACGAGGGTGGGGCGGTCATGGCGTCGAGCCACGACGAGATGATCCAGACCCGGCACGGGGCGGTGCTGTTGCGGCATCACCGTCCCACTGCGAGCCAGGACCTTCCCGTTGTCCTCTACATTCATGGCGGCGGTTGGGTGCTGGGCTGTCTCGACACGCATGACCGCATCATGCGGAGCCTGGCCGCCGAGGCGGGTGCGGTCGTGGTGGGGATCGACTATTCGTTGTCTCCCGAGGCACGATTCCCGGTCGCCATCGAACAGTGCGTGGATGCCATCAAAGAGTTGGTGGCCGCTGGACACCGCCCGATCGCCCTCGCTGGGGACAGTGCTGGCGCCACCATGGCGCTGGCCGCCACCCTTGCCCTGCGTGAGGAGGCCGGGGTGGATGCCGTGGGCCTGGTGAGTGGGCTGTTGCTCTACTACGGCATGTACGGGCTGCGCGACTCGACCTCGCGTCGCCTCTTCGGTGGGCCGTGGGACGGCATGTCCGCCGATGACCTCGCCTACTACGAAGGCAGCTACCTGACCTGCCCGGAAGAGGTCTCCAGCCCGCTGGTCGACCTGTTGTCGGCCGACCTCACGCATGGCATTCCCCCTTGTCACCTGGTGGCAGCCCAGTTCGATCCGCTGCGCGATGACTCACATGCCTTGGCAGCAATCCTGCAGCAGCGAGGGGTTCGTTGCAGCCTCCGGGAGTCACCGGGTGTCCTGCACGGCTTCCTGCACTACGCGCGACTGCTGCCCGAAGCGCGGACCGCCCTCGCCAGTGGTGCTGCCTTCCTGACAGACCTCTTCAACTCCGACAAACCGTCGAGCCACAACACCTAGGAGAATCACGATGGACTTCAAGCTCAATGACGAACAGCTGTTGCTGGTCCAAAACGTCCGGGAGCTCATGGAACGGGAGAACTGGGAGCCCTACTTTGCCCAGTGCGATCGTGACCACGAATATCCCGAGCGTTGGGTCAAGGCCCTGTGTGACCTCGGCTTCGACCTGATCATGCTTCCCGAGGAGCATGGCGGTCTGGACATGGGGCTCGTCACCCTCACGGCGGTCTACGAGGAGCTGGGTCGCTGGGGTGCACCCACCTACGTGCTCTACCAGCTCCCCTGCTTCGACACGATCCTGCGCGAGGGAACCCCCGAGCAGATTGAGAAGGTGCTCGCCTATGTCGGTACCGGCAAGCAGATCTGGAACTCAGCGTGCACCGAGCCCGGCGCCGGCTCTGACGTCGGCAGCTTGCAGACCAACTACACGCGTCGTGACGGAAAGATCTACCTGAACGGTCACAAGACCTTCATCACCTCTTCCCGGCATGTCCCCTTCTTGGTGGTGATGGCGCGCAATGCCGACCAGCCCGACCAGTTCACGGAGTTCTTCCTTGACATGAGTCTGCCCGGCATCCGGGTGGAGCCGTTGGAGAAGCTGGGCCTGCGGATGGACAGCTGCTCCGACGTCTACTTCGACGATGTCGAACTCTCCGAGTCCGACATCTTTGGCGCCGAAGGCAATGGCTTCCGTCGCGGTATCAAGGACTTCGACTTCGAACGCTTCCTGGTGGCGGCCAGCGACTATGCCGTGGCCATCTCGGCCTTCGAGGACGCCGCCCGCTACGCCAACGCGCGGATCCAGTTCGGCAAGCCCATCGGCCGATTCCAGCTGAACCAGCTCAAGTTCACGGAGATGGCAATCAAGCTCAATGCGATGAAGAACATGGTCTACGAGGCCGCCTGGCATCACGACAACGATGAGATGACCTCGACGATGGCCGCCATGTGCAAGTACTACTGCGTCAACGCTGCCTTCGAGGTCGTCGACGACGCGATGCAGGTGATGGCCGGCATCGGTGTTGCAGGTGACCACCGCATCCAGCGCATCTGGCGGGACCTTCGTGTTGATCGGGTCAGCGGCGGGACCGACGAGATGATGATCCTCACCGTGGCCAAGGGCGTCCTGCGCCAGTTCGCAAAGTGAGGCAGCCATGACCACCACGAAGAAACCCTCCTTTGGCGTTCTCGATGATGTGAAGGTTGTCTACGCCGCGATGGAGCTGGCTGTCCCGCGTGCTGCCGGCCTGATGGGGGAATGGGGTGCCGATGTCACCTGGCTGGAGAACACCGCGGCCGGTGACACCATCCGCGACACTCGAAACATCAAGCAGGCCGAACGACGTAACCAGCGCAGCGTTGCCCTCGACTACTTCTGCGAGGAAGGTCGCGAGGTTCTGCTGCGGATGCTCAAGGATGCCGATGTCTTCATCGAGTCGAGCAAGGGCGGTACCTGGGCCCGTAAGGGCATCACCGACGAGGTGCTGTGGGAGGCCAATCCGCGGTTGGTGATCGTCCACGTCTCGGGCTACGGCCAGACGGGGGTGCCCGAGCGCTCCTCGCGTGCGGCATACGACCTGACGGTGATGGCCTACTCCGGGTACATGGCCCAGAACGGCTCACCTGACCAGCCGATCAACCCGGGCCCCTATGCGGGTGACTACATCAACAGCCTGATGATCGCCAGCGCCACGCTGGCGGCGCTGCACAAGGTGAATCGCACCGGCCAGGGCGAGTCCATCGACGTCGCGATGTACGAGACCCTGCTGGCCATTGGGCAGTACTACCTGGTGGATTACCTGAACGACGGTGTCATCTGGCCCCGCCCTGGCGCCCGGAACCAAAATCTCTGCGCGATTGGTGAATACCGCTGTGCCGACGGCTTCATCGGGCTTTGCGTGTATGGCGTCCAGCAGAACAAGTACCTGCTCGAGACCATCGGACTCGGTGAGTTGTGGGGTACGCCGGACTATCCGGAGGACTGCAGCGCCCTGTGGCTGTCCAGCCCGAAGGCCGAACTCATCGAGCAGAAGCTCGAGGAGTATCTGGCCACTCGCAAGACCCTTGACGTCGAGGCCGACTTCTCTGCTCATCGGATTGCAGCCCAGAAGGTCAACGAGTTCCCTGACCTGCTGGCCGAAGAGCACCTGCGCCGCCGTGGCGTCTGGAGTGAATGGCAGACCAACGACGGCGAGACCTTCAAGGGCTTGGGAATCTTCCCCCACTTCACCCGAAATCCCGGCCAGATGTGGCGTCCCATGCCGGACCACGGTCAGGACACGGCAGAGGCTCTCCATGCCCTGGGGTACACCGCCGAACAGATCGAGCAGCTGAGCCGATCCGGCGTCATCAAGCAAGCCAACTAGGAAAGGAACGACCATGCGCATCATTGCATGCTTCAAGGCAACACCCGACGATGCGGACATCAGCATCGGCCGGGACGGCTCCCTCGACCTGTCCCGCGCCAGCTGGAAGATTGGCAGCTACGATCTCAACGCCATCGAGGCAGCCCGGCAGCTGGCAGACCAGCTCGGCGGCGAGGTCATTGGCCTCACGGTGGGTGGCGCCCAGCTCGACAACACGAAGCTGCGCAAGGACGCACTGTCGCGCGGCCTGGACCAGTTGACCATCGTCACAGGGGATACCGAGGGCGACAGCTTCCAGACGGCAAGCCTGCTGGCTGCCGCCATTCGTGAGCTTGGCGCGGTCGACCTCGTGCTGCTCGGCGCCGGCAGCTCCGACCGCTACGCACAGCAGGTTGGCAACATTCTGGGAGGTCTGCTTGGCCTGCCGACCCTCAACGCTGTTGACCATGTGGAACCCGCCGAGGGGGGTCTGCGCGTTGAGCGGGCGCTGGAAAGCCAGACCCAGATACTGGCTGTCGATCTGCCCGCCGTCCTCTCGGTGACATCCGGGATCAACACCCCCCGTATCCCCGGCATGCGGGACATTCTGGCCGCCGGAAAGAAGCCCGTCACGATGACCAGTGCAGAGCCCCCCGCGGCTTCCACTCGGCTGGTGTCGGTCACGGCCCCGCAACAACAGGCACGTCAGCAGAAGGTCATCGAGGGCGAGCCGGCCGAGGTTGCTGCTCAGCTCGCCGCCTTCATCACGTCTCTCTGAAGGGAAGAACATGGATAACATCTGGATCGTCAACCACGACATGCAACGCGGCAATGGGCTGGCCAGTGCGGTCAGAAGCCTGTCCGCGACCGTCAACGCCATCAGCGTGGGGGCTGGTCCCCTCAGCTCTGCCGACCTCACCCTGATGATGGACGTGGACGGCTCGGTGCCCGCTGAGTCGTACGCCGGCAGCGTTGCCGATGCCCTGGCGGCACGTGGTGCTCAGTGCATCGTCTTCCAGGACGGCACGCAGGATCGGCTGCTGGCCGGTCTGGTTGCGGCCCGTCTGGGGGTCAGTGCCGTCGTCGCCGCCGAACTGCCAACTGAGCCGTCCACGGTCAACCGGCTTGCCCATGGTGGTCTCGCCATTGCCACGGAGCAGGTGGTGGCCGAGACCACGGTGCTGGTGGTTTCCAGCCTGCCGGCCATCGAACAGCCGTCGGCTGGAGTCGGAGCGACGGAAGCTTTGGCGGGCACACCCCTGCAGGGCGTGCGGATCATCGAAGAGCGGCCCACCGCCGGCAGCACCGTCGATCTGGGCGCGGCTCGCCGCGTAGTGGGCGTCGGACGTGGCTTCGCAAGTCAGGACGACCTTGCCTTGGCCCAGGGCGTTGCCGACAAGCTCGGTGCCGAGCTGGCCTGCACCCGGCCCATTGCCGAAGGGGTCGGGTGGATGCCCCCTGAGCGTTACCTCGGTGTGTCCGGCGCGGCCATCAAGCCCGACCTCTACCTCGCGATCGGTCTGTCCGGTCAGGTCCAGCACATGGTGGGTGTGAACCAGTCAAAGGTGATCGTCGCCATCAACAAGGACAAGAACGCGCCGATCTTCAGCCACGTGGACTTCGGGATTGTCGGCGACCTGTACCAGGTGCTGCCCGAGTTGGCCAAGCAGCTGTAGCCGGGCCGAGTGAGGAGCAGGACGGTGAGTACCATCGCGTCGGGCACGACCACGGCATCGCTGTGGGAATGGTCACGCACGGCCCATGGCCAGCGAACCTTCCTCGTCCACCTGGACGAGCAAGGCAACCGCATCGAACTCAGCTATGCCGAGATGGCCGCACGGATCCACCGGTGCGCCCATGCCTTCGTCGAGCTGGGTGTCGGTTTCGGTGACACCGTCCTGCTCCAGTTGCGCAACACCCCCACCATGCTGGCCACCTTGTTCGGGCTGGCGGAGATCGGCGCCATTGCGGTACCCCTCGGTATGGGTGCCAGCGCCGCCGAGATCAATCGAGCCATCCGACGCACCTCATGTGCCTGGATTGTCGTGGAGGCGGACCGGCTTGAATGTCATCGGACCGCTCTCGTCGGCCAGCCCGATGTGCGGGCTGTTCTGGTGGCCGGAGCACCCTCTGCCCAGCCATCCATGCCCTGTCCGACCCTGGCTCTCGACACGTTGGTGGAGGGCCAGGCCGACAGTCCAGTGCAGGCGCCGCTCAATTCGGAGACGGTTACCGAGATCCTCTACACCTCTGGTTCCACCGCCGCGCCCAAGGGGGTGCTCATCACCCAGGGAAATCTGGTCTTCTCGGGCCAGTACGGAGTCTGGCAGACGTCGCTCCGCCCCGATGACCGATTGCTCACCACGATGCCGGCCTGCCATTCGAACTTCCAGCTGGCCGCTCTGACACCGGTGCTGGTGGCTGGGGCCACCCTCGTGATGGTCGAGCGCTATTCGGCGCACAGCTACTGGGAGACGGTGCGCACAGAGAGGGCCACCGTCATCCAACTCATCTCGATGATGGCCCGCACAATGCTCCTCCAACCTCCGAATCCACTGGACGCGCAGCACAGCGTGCGTGAGGTGCAGTACTTCATCGCGATCAGCGACGAGGAGAAGGCCGCCTTCGAGCAGCGCTTCGGGCTGCACCTGATGAACTGCTATGGGTCAACTGAGTCGATTGGCTGGGCCCTGACTGACCCACCGGTGGGTGAGCGTCGCTGGCCTTCGGTGGGCAGGCCCGGGCTGGGTTATCAGGTGGGTATCTTCGACGAGGATGGCCACCAGCTGGACCCCCACCAAGTGGGTGAGATCCGGATCAAGGGGATTCCAGGCCACAGCCTCACCATTGGCTACCACGATGACCCCCGGACCACTCGCCAGGCCCTGAGCCCCGATGGCTGGCTGTGTACGGGCGACCAGGGCTATTGCGACGAGGATGGCTGGTTCTACTTTGTGGACCGCCGAATCGACATGATCAAACGAGCTGGTGAGAACATTTCGGCCACCGAGGTGGAGACAGTTCTAAGCGCGCATCCGTTGATCGCCGAGGCTGCGGTGGTGGCCCTTCCCGACTCGTTGCGTGACGCCACCGTGAAGGCCTTCGTCCGCCCCGTGCCGGGTGCGATTCTCACGGCAAGGCAGGTGATCGACCACTGTGCTGAACACCTCAACAGCTACAAGGTCCCCGAACTCGTGGAGCTGGTGGACCACTTCCCCCGTACCGAGTCGATGAAGATCGCGAAGGCGGAGCTCTCGCGCCTGTCACTGAGCCCCTGCAAGAAAACGAATCAACCGTTCGAAAGGAATATCTGATGGGAAAGATCAACACTGCCATGGTCGGCCAGACCTTTGGCCCCTTCGTGCGCGACTACACCTTCCGCGACCTGGAACTGTTCGCGTTGGGCTGCGGCGCCGGTATCGACGGCAAGAACGACCTAGTCTACCTCAATGAGCACGATGAGCGTGATCCGCAGCTGAAGGTGCTGCCCATGTTCGGTGCCATGCCCATCGTCGACTCCGAGGTGACCCGCACCATCGACTATGGGTACAACTACGCCGGGTCCCTGCACTGGGGCTTCGACTTGCGCTTCCACAAGCCCATCACGAAGATGGCCGACCGGTTGGAGACGAAGGTGCGGCTGGAAGGGTTGTTCGATCGTGGTGAAGGTCGCGGCCTGCTGGCCCAGCACATCGGGGACACGTACGACTCCGAAGGAAATCTGCTGTTCACCAACGAGTCCTGGGACTGCCTGATCTATGACGGTGGCTGGGGCGGCCCGGCGGCACCGAAGGATGTCGTCGACATGCCGGACCGGGCGCCCGACGCGGAGGTCATTGAGACCATCCCGACGAACCAGGCTCTGATCTACCGACTCTCCGGGGATTTCCATCCACAGCACATCGACTGGGAGTACGCCGCAGCCAACGGCGAACCGCGACCAATCTTGCACGCCATCAGCTATGCGGGAGTCGTCATGCGGCACTTCATCTCCACCTTCATCCCCGACCAGCCCGAACGCCTGACCCGCTTCAAGACCCGGATCACTTCACCGGTGCACCCCGGCACCACCCTCACCACCCAGCTGTGGCAGGTGGGCGAGAACGAGGCCCGCTTCAAGTTGGTCGACACCAACAGTCCAGAGGCAAAGCCGCACCTCAACTGGGGGATCATCGAGTGGAAGTAACTGCCATGGCCCGAACGGGTGCCCCCCGGATCGACGACGTGCCCATGAATCATTTCCTGCGCAAGATCATTGTTTTCAGCAGCGGGGGAGCCTTCCTGGACGGTTACGTCCTGTCGATCATCGGGGTGGCGCTCGTCCAGGCCACCATCCAGTTGCACCTCAGTGACTTCCAGGTGGCAGCCACTGGGGCAGCCGCGCTGGCGGGAATCTTCTTCGGTTCTCTGGCTGGTGGGTACTTCACCGACCGTTTCGGCCGACGGGTGATGTTCATCATCGACATATCGGCCATCGGCCTGGCCTCCGCGCTGGCTCTCGTGATCGACGCCGGATGGCAGCTGCTGGTTCTGCGGTTGCTGCTCGGCTTCTTCATCGGCGCCGACTACCCGATCGCGACATCGTTGATCGCCGAGTTCACGCCGATCTCACACCGCAGCGTCGGCATGGGGCTCGTAGCCGGGGCTTGGTATCTGGGCGCCACGGTGGCTGCCTTCATCGGCTGGCTTCTCTATGACGTAACACGGGGCTGGCGCTGGATGCTGGCGTCGGCGGTCATCCCATGCGTTGGGCTGCTCGTCGGACGGCATGACATCCCGGAGTCGCCACGCTGGCTGGCCCAACGAGGACAGCTGCACCAGGCGCATGAGGTGGCCGTCCAGGTCTTCGGTGCCGATGTCAACCTCGATGACGAGCAAAGTCCCGATCGACGCGGGCTGGGGACAATCCTCCGCGGTGGCTACTTGGTGCGAGTGCTCTACCTTGGGGTACTCGTGCTCTGTCAGGTGGTGCCGATGTATGCCATCTACACCTTCGGCCCGCGCATCATGGGTGCCCTGGGGCTGGAACATGGGCGCTCGGGGGTGTTGGGCGAGGCTGTTGTCAGCTTCCTTTTCCTGGTCGGAACGTATCCAGCGATCAAATGGCTCGACTCCATCGGCCGGCGCCCCCTGCTCATCGGTTCACTGGGCATGATGACCGTGGGGTTGATGGTGCTGGGCATCTGGGCCCACGCCCCAATTCTCGTGGTGCTGCTCGGTTTCGGCACCTATGCCTTCTTCTCCGGCGGGCCCGGAATCCTGCAATGGCTCTACCCCAATGAGCTGTTCCCCACGGAAGTGCGGGCCACCGCGGTGGGCATTGCCATCGCCATCAGCCGGATCGGGGTGGTGTTCTCCACCTACGGCCTGCCGCTCTTCCTGCAGCGCTGGGGCATCGGGCCGACCATGTGTGTCGGCGCCGGCCTATTGCTGCTCGCCCTCGTCCTCTCGCTGGGTCTGGCCCCCGAAACCCGGGGTCGCCCGCTGGAGCAGACCAGTTCCCTGGATCACCCCACCCGCCCGTCACCGACGGGCACATCTCCGATGGAAGGAAAACACCATGGCTGACTTCGATGCGATCGTCGTTGGCTCAGGATGCGCCGGTCCTGTGGCCGCACACGAGCTGGCCAAGGCCGGCAAGAACGTCCTGGTCATCGAACGTGGCAACACCTGTGGCGCGAAAAATGTCTCGGGTGGACGCCTCTACACGCATGCCCTGCGAGCCGTCTTCCCCGACTACAAGACCGACGCACCGCTGGAGCGGCGCATCGTCCGCGAACGCATCACCATGCTGGCCCACGATGCAGCCACCACCGTGGACTACACCGACGAGCTGATGCGCAAGGAGCAGTACGAGTCCTGGTCGGTGCTGCGAGCACGCTTCGATCCTTGGCTGGCCGCGCGGGCCGAAGCGGCCGGGGCGGAATACATCAACGGCATCGCCGTCGAGTCACTGATCAAGGAGGGTGACCGAGTCGTGGGCGTACGCGCCGGTGGTGACGAGATCACCGCCGACGTGGTGCTGTTGTGCGATGGCGTGGGTTCCCTGCTGACGTCGTCGGCCGTCGGCGCACGCGCTTTGCAGTCCCGGCACGTGGCGGTAGGGGTGAAGGAGGTGATCGCGCTGCCTGAACGTGTCATTTCAGACCGTTCGATGTGTGCCGACGAAGACGGAATGGCCTGGATGTTCGTCGGGGATGCGTCCAAGGGCCATGTCGGCGGTGGCTTCCTGTACACCAACCGGGAGAGCATCTCGGTGGGCATCGTGGCCCCCATCTCGGACCTCTACGAATCCGAGACTCCCATCTACCAGCTTCTGGAGGACTTCAAGCGGCACCCGGACGTGGCTCCGGTCCTGGCCGGCGGCGAGGTGGTGGAACACTCTGGACACATGGTGGCCGAGGGGGGCTTTGACGCGATGCCTCCCCTGATTGGAGACGGTGTGCTGCTGGCCGGTGAGTCGGCCCTCATGTGCATCAACGCGGGTTACACGGTGCGGGGCATGGACTTGGCCATCGCGGCGGGCATGCACGCCGGACGAGCGGCTGCCGAAGCCCTGGAACAGGGTGACACCTCCGCCGCCGGGCTGGCCGGCTACCGAGCGGCTTTGGAGAACTCCTTCGTCCTCAAGGACCTGCGGACCCTGCGGCACTTCCCAAATTTCATGGAGACGACGCCGCGGGTCTTCGACAGCTACCCGGACATGGTGCGCGACGTCATGCGCTCGGTCTTCCTGGCCGACGGAACACCAGTGAAGCCGCTACGCAAGCAACTGGCCCCCATCATCCGGCGGATGGGGCTTCGTCATCTGGCAATGGATCTCGGCAAGGGAATGAGGGCACTGTGAAACACATCGAACCGATCACGGTCAACGTGGACGCCTACCTGGCGTCGAACAAGTACAACGTCGACGAGGACCACCCACACATCGTGATGGTGGACGAGCCCAGTGACGAGGAGTTCGACAAACTCGTGTTGGTCTGTCCAGCAGCCTTGTACAAGCGCGACGCCGAAGGCAACAAGACCTTTGACCACGCGGGCTGCCTGGAATGTGGAACCTGCCGGGTCGTGAGCCTCGGCAAGGCCTTGTCCCGCTGGGAGTTTCCGCAGCCGACAATGGGAGTCGAGTATCGCCATGGCTAGAGGAGGGTGAGGCGTCGGAAGCGTCAGATCAGGGCCTGACCCGCGACCAGCCCCATCTCCACCACGATCTTGACCAGCAGGCAGAACAGGAAGCCGTCGTAGCCGCTCAGCCGACGGACCCGAACTGGGCCACGGCCCAGGATCTCGGCCCACACATAGGCCAGCAGACCCGCATCCAGCGGGAGCCCGGGCATCAGCAAGATCCAGAACCAGAACCAGCGGGTTCCCCGTCGGGCGGCACCGGCGATCACCAGACCGAACTCCATCACCCCCAGCGCCATAGCGGGCAGGTATTCCCAGGTGACGTAGGTGTTGTGCATGGGGTCGCGGTGTTCGCTGAACTGGAGGTAGGCGAGCTCCAGCCCCGTGGGTCTGGGTTCGCCGTAGCTGATGTCTGGGTCCGCGTGTTTGGCCGCGACTGGCGCCACTTCCGCCAGCGGGATCCAGTGGTGGCGGTGCAGCGCATCCGTCCACTCCAGGTACTCACCCGTATCCGAGGACGCATCCGTTCCCCCCTGGAAACTGGTGCCCAGCAACTGGCCCAGCACTCCGTCGGGCTGCTCCTGCTGTCGCGTGGTGGAGGTCACCCGATGCCCCGTGATCGCTGCCTCCGCCTCCGCGACGGTGGCTCGCTGGGGCACAGCCCAGAGAGTGCCCAGGATGCTCAGCAGCCACAGGGTGAGCAGCAGGGTGGTGATGATCTTCTCCCCACGGCCCAGTTGCCCGAAACCGATCCCTGAGCGGGATGCGGTGCGGGGCTGGCTGGTATGGGGTGAAGCGGGTGTGGCCATGCTCCAGTGTGCTGCGGACAAGGGCCAAGGGCCAACCCGGGAAAGAAGGCTGCCGGCCAGAGGAGTTCTGGCCGGCAGCGTGGCTTCGTCGCGTGCGAGTGGTCAGCGGGGGCCGTCGGTGCGCACCTCGATGGTCTTGAGATCCTTGGAGACCTCCACCATCACCTCGCTGCCAGCCTTGGTGCCGCGCACGTCATAGGAACCGTCGGGGTCCTTCTGCACGCTCTCCACGGTCACCGCGGCGTCCTTGGCCTTGACGGCGGCCGTGACCTCGGCGGTCTCGTCCGCGGTGGCTGCGGTGTGCTGATGGCCGCCCTTGCCGTCACGCTCACCCACGGTGTGGGCGGTGATGGTCTTGAGGTCCTTGCTGACCTCATAGCCGGTGCGGTTGCCGCTCTTGGTGCCCATCACGTGGTAGTTGCCGTCGGTGTCCTTCATGACGTGGTCGACGGCGAAGGCGGAGTCCTTGGCCTTGATGGCGTTGGTGACCTTGGTGAGTTCGTCGCCGGTCACCTCGGTGCCCCGCATCCCGTGCCCTCCGCGGCCCCCCTGCTCACCGCCACCACCTTGGCCATGACCGGCCGGGGCGCCGTAGCCGGAGCCATTGGTGGGGGTGGTGGTCTCGGCATTCGCGTTCAGGGCCGCGGTGGCGCCACCGGCAACGATCAGGCCGGCGACCGCGACGCTGGCAAAGGTTGCGGCCTTCTTCTTGTCGGGCATGGTTCACTCCTGGTTCTGACCGGCAGTCCTTCTGCCGGGCAGCAACCACCATGGCGACGTGGGCTGGGGCGCCCCTGTCGCAGACCTGTCAGCAGGCTGTGGATCGGGCGGGCGCGGGATCAGCCGTGCGCCTGTTCCACCAGGGCGAATGGCTCCGACGGGTCCGTGTCCCGACGGTGATAGAGCACCAGGGCCGCCAGCATCGCACCGAAGCTGGTGCCGGCCGCCAGGCCGATGGCCACATAGGTGGACCCGAGCAGCAGCCAGGTGGCGTCCACCGGATTCTCGTCGGTGATGGCGAAGACGCCGCGGTAGAGCATCACGCCGGGCATCAGCGCGGCGACGGCGGTGGAGGTGAGGGCCACCAGGGGAGTGTGCAACCAGTGCACCAGCATTCGCGCGACGAATCCCACCACCAAGGCGGCGATTGCAACGCGCGCCGGGTGGGAGCCCGTCGCCCAGCCGGCCGCCAGGTAACTGGTCCACAGCAGCAGCCCCAGCGCCGTGGTGATGGCCAGGGCCTTGGCGCGCATCGTGAAGCGGACTCCGAAGGCCAACGCCACCAGGGCGGAGCAGACCAGCTGTGACAGGTGGTTGGGGTTCTGGCTGGCGCCGGGCTCCAGCTGGGTGGTGACTCCGAGGACGCGTGCGAGCCACAGCGTCGTCACCAGCCCCAACACGATGCCGCCGGTGGTGACCACCACCTCGACGGTCCGCGCCCCGGCACCCAGGAAACTGCCGTCGATGGCGTCGCCCGCGGCGGCGACGGTCCCCATCCCCGCCAGGAGGGAGACCATGCCGGCGGCGATCACCAAGGAGGGGTCCATTGGCGGCACCCATGACGGGATCCAGCGCTGCACCGCGAGGGCCAGCACCGCCAACGTGGTGGGGATCGCGGCACAGACCGCGGTGGTGAAGAAGCTGCCCGGGCTCCAACGTTCCAGTTGCTGGCGCGCCTCGTCCACCAACAATGTGGACACCGCACCGACGGCCATGTCAGTGCCGTTGCCGCCGATCAGCAGGGCGATGGTGGCACCCAGGAGGCATGCCGCCAACCGCCCGAACCATCGGGGGTGGGCGTAGGGTGCGGCCACGAGATGGTTGAGACGGGCGGTGGCGGTCTCCACGTCAAGTTCCCCGCGCCGCACGAGCGTGACCAGGTTCTCCACCCGCTCCAACCGGTCATAGTCGATCTGGGTGGAGGCGACGGAGCGCATGATGGTGATCGGGGTGGCCGCGCCCAGCGGTTCATAGCTGAGCAGGATCCGCGAATAGGTCACGTCCAACTGCACCGGCAGCCCGAAGGCCTGCGACACCCTACGGATGAGGGCCTCGGTTCGGGCGGCACTGGATCCGGACCTGAGCGCCAGTTCCCCCACCCGTACCGCCAGTTCGGTGATCGCTCGGGCCCGGCCATCGGGCACGTCGACGTCGGGCAGCAGGTCCATCTCCTCGCGTGCCGTCTCGGCGGCATTGGAGGCAGGGCCCTGGCCCTGTGAGGCGACTGACTCGGACATGACCCTCCCCGGGGGAATCGTCGGCGCGCGGTGCGCACGGCCGCACAGTCTTTCATTGGTTGTGAAATACGAAACCACCCCGAGGGGTGAGCGGTCAGGAGATTGAGGATCGTTCCGCCGGCGGAGTGGCGCGCCGACGCCGGAAGCCGGAGCCATCGCCATTGGCCCTGATCGGCCGCCGGACGGTCCCCTTGGTGACCAACCTCAGGCCGGTATTGCCCAGCGCGGCGCCGAAACTGGACCCGACGGCCAGTGCGGCGCCGGTCATCAGGCACTTCAGCAGCAAGGACTGTGGATCGTTGCCGGGGGTGGGGATCCCCCCGGAACCGGCGGGCATGTCGGAGACCAGGCCGAAGATGCCGCGGTAGAGCAGTAGACCGGGCATCAAGGGGGCAACCCCGGTGCTGATCAGGGCGACGACGGGGATCCGAAGCGGCGTCGTGACCAGCCGGGCCACCAGGCCGACGCCGACCGCGGCCAGCCCGGAGCGAGCGGGAGTGGAGGTGGTCAGCGCCGCGGAGGCCATGTAGACCAGCTGGCCCGTCACACCGAGGGCAGTGGCCGCCAACATGGAACGCGGACCCATGTTGCACAGCACCCCGAAACTGGCGGCGATGATGCCCGCCGCCACCACCTGCGCCAGCCCGGTGGCCGCGAAGCCCTCGATGGGGGCCAGATAGCTGGGTACCCCCAGCCATAGGCCCATCGAGAGCGTCGCGATCAGTCCCAGCACGATTCCGGAGGTGAGCACGAAGACCTCGACCAAACGGCTCCCGGCGCTCATGTAGTAGGCGTCGATGGCGTCGCCGGCGGTCGTGACGATGCCCAGGCCGGCCATCAGCGGCACCATTCCCGCGGCCACCACCAGCCCGGGAGAGGCCTGCTGCAGCCCTTCGGGAAGCAGGGAACGCCCGGTCATCGCGACCAGACCGACGATGGCAGCCCCGGAGGCGGCCGCCACCTGGGTGAAGAAGGTGTTCATGCCGCGCCGGTCCATGTTGCTGCGGATGAATTCCGCGGTGATGGTGGCCAGCATCGACAGGATGACGTCGGCCCGGTTGCCGCCGAGCAGCATCGCAATCCCGCCCCCCATCATGGCCGCCGCTCCGTGCAGGACCCACGCCCGGTAGGTGCGTGGTTCACGCCGGATGTTGCGCAGGCGGTTGAACATCACGGGGATCTCGAGAGCGTCGGCGGTCATGGCCTGGATCAGGCTCTCGACACGGGTCAGCCGGTCATAGTCGATGCTTCCGGACTTGACCATCCGCATCACGGTGATCGGGTCGCCGGCCGCCGACGGTTCGTAGCTGATCATGATCCGGGTGTAGGTGATGTCCACCTGGGCGGGAAGCCCGTAGTGCTTGCAGATGCTCAGCACCAGCCGGGTGGCCCGGGCTGCCGTCGAACCGGAGGAGAGCATCATGTCCGCGGCGCGCATGGACAGGGCGACGATGGCCCGCGCGCGGACGGCCTCGACGTCGGTTTCGTCGGTCTGTGCCTCCTCGCGACGCTTGCTGCGGTAGGCACGGGCCACGGACCGGGAGGCTCGGGCGAGGCG
Source organism: Luteococcus sp. H101 (assembly GCF_038433155.1). Classification (NCBI taxonomy): domain Bacteria; kingdom Bacillati; phylum Actinomycetota; class Actinomycetes; order Propionibacteriales; family Propionibacteriaceae; genus Luteococcus; species Luteococcus sp. H101. The sequence continues at coordinate 112,966 of NZ_JBCDMW010000019.1, read as the reverse complement.
CGTGCTGGCGGGGGACATGCGGTACTCCTGCGAACGGTTCTGGGGATGCGCAACGGGCCCCAGCGGTGGTGCACCGCATGGGGCCCGACGGGCTCATTCTTGCAGTTCGGTGACGGCTTCCGAAAGTGGCGTCGGCTGCGTGGACGTCCTAGTCAGCGCAGGTGCCGGCGCAGGCTGTGGGCCAATGCCAGCAGGGCGATCCAGGCGGGTCCGACGTAGAGCGCCACCCGGTAGTCCGGGATGAAGGCCATCAGCACCACGACGGCGGCCAGCGCCGCCAGCACCAGGTAGTTGGACCACGGGGTGAGCGGCATCCGGAAGGCCAGCCGGGAGACCTCGTCGGGGCCCAGCCGCTTGCGGAACCTCAGCTGGGTGATCACGATCATGGTCCAGTTGAAGATGCCGGCAATCAGCGCGACGGAGATCACATAGAGGAAGACCTTGCCGGGCAGCAGGAATTTCAGCAGCACGGCCATGGCGGTGACCGCGGAGCTGGCCAGCACCCCCACCCAGGGGCTGCCGGCGCGGTTGACCCGGGCCAGCACCGCGGGCGCATTGCCCTGCCGGGCCAGCGAGTAGAGCATCCGGCCGTTGGAGTAGAGCCCGGAGTTGTAGGCGCTGACGGCGGCGGTGAGCACCACGACGTTCAGCAGGGTGGCGGCGCTCCCGATCCCCAGCTTGGAGAAGATGGTCACGAAGGGCGACTCGTTCTTGCCCAGCTCATTCCACGGGAAGAGCGCCAGCATCACGAAGATGGCGCCGACGTAGAAGATCAGGATCCGGTACACCACCTGGTTGATCGCCTTGGGGATGGAGCGCTGCGGGTCGTCGGCCTCCCCGGCCGCGATCCCGATCAGTTCGACGCCGCCGAAGCTGAACAGCACCACCACCATGGCCATTGCCAGACCGGTTGGGCCAGTGGGGAAGAAGCCGCCGTGCGCCCACAGGTTGGAGATCCCGGTGGCGTCGCCGCCATTGCCCCAGCCGAAGACGATGATCCCCAGCCCGAACAGGATCATCGCGATGATCGCCACCACCTTGATGATGGCGAACCAGAACTCGAACTCGCCGAAGGCCTTCACGCTGATCAGGTTGACGGCGGTGATCAGCACCAGGAAGACGGCGCTGGAGACCCACTCGGGCACGCCCGGCAGCCAGAACTGCACATAGCTGCCCACCACCACCAGCTCCGCCATGGAGACCGCGATGTAGTTGAACCAGTAGTTCCAGCCCGAGAAGAAGCCGGGGAAGGCGCCCCAGTTGGCATAGGCGTAGTGGCTGAAGGCGCCGGAGACCGGCGTGTGCACGCTCATCTCGCCCAGGGCGCGCATGATCAAGAAGATCACCGCGCCACCCACCAGGTAGGCCAGCAGGATGGCCGGGCCCGCCATGGAGATCGCCGCGCTGGAGCCGTAGAACAGGCCGGTGCCGATGGCCCCGCCCAGCGCGATCAGCTGGATGTGCCGGTTCTTCAGTGATCGGTGCAGCCCTTCAGGTGCCTCGGGTGGGACGGTGGCGGGGTCGGCTGCGCTCATGGGCGACGATCCTAGTCCTCCCCGCTGCGGGTCCCGCGTCCCCACACAAAGTGTGGATGGTACCCACCGATGTCGGTGGGTACCATCCACACTTGTTTGGTCAGACCATTAGGCCAGGGAGAGGAAGAGCTTCTCCATGGCGGCCAGGTCTGCCTGGCGGTCGGGATTCTCCTCGGCCAGGCAGCGCTGCATGCCGGTGGAGATCAGGGCGAAGCCGGCCCGGTCCACTGCCTTGCTGCAGGCCGAGAGCTGGGTCAGCACCTCGCGGCAGTCCCGTTCCTCCTCGATCATCCGGATCACGGCGCCCAGCTGGCCCTGGGCGCGGCGCAGCCGCTTCAGGACGGCATCAAGGTCTTCGGAGGGAATCTGCACCGTGGGCTCCTCATGATCGACGACTGGCTGGTTGCCAGCCGGTGGGGGTGATCCAATCACTTTCCGAGCAGCCGGCCAAGCAGGCTCGTCTTCGGCTGGTCCGGGTGGCCGCCGCACCACTGGCCAGCGGGGACGGCGGCCTTGACCCGGGCGATGTGCTGGCCGCAGCCGGCCCAGGTGGTTTTGCCGCAGGTCTTGCAGGTGACGGGACGGCACATGGTGTTCTCCTTCTGGTGGTCCGCCCGGAGGCGGTGAAGACTGGCGGGGAAGGCCTCGACGCCCTTCACTTTATACCCCTGGGGGTATAGACTCAAGCCATGGACACCAAGGACCTGGACATCACCCCCCTGAGCATCGTGATCATCGGAGGCGTCGCCGCGGGCATGTCGGCGGCCGCTCGTCTTCGTCGGCTCGACGGAAACGCCCGCATCACCGTGGTGGAGCGCAGCGGCAACATCTCCTTCGCCAACTGCGGCCTGCCGTACCACATCGGCGGCGTGATCGAGCAGCGCAGCGCCCTGCTGCAGACCCCCGAGGCCATCAAGGCCCGCTTCGACATCGACGTCCACGTCCGCACCGAGGCCGTCGCCCTCCACCCGGGCCGGCATGTCGTCGTCGTGCGCAACCTGGCCGACGGCACCGAGCGGGAACTGGGCTACGACAAGCTGGTGCTGGCCCCCGGCGCCAGCCCGGTGCGTCCCCCGTTGCCCGGGATCGAGCGGGCGCTGGGCCTGCGCAATGTGGAGGACACCGACGCGATCATCGCCGCCCTGACCGATGACGTGACCAGCGCAGTGGTGATCGGCGGCGGCTTCATCGGCGTCGAGATGGCCGAGAACCTGGTGCACAAGGGCATCCGGGTGGCGCTGGTGGAGGCCACCGAGCAGGTGATGGCCCCGCTGGACCCGGAGATGGTGGCCCCGGTGCACGCCCGGCTGCGGGAATCCGGCGTCGACCTGCGGCTCGGGGTGGCCGTGAAGGCCATCGGTGAGGACGACGTCGAGCTGTCCGACGGGAACCGGCTGGACGCCCAGCTGGTGGTGGCGGCGATCGGCGTGAAGCCGGAGTCCACCCTGGCTCGGGAGGCCGGCCTGGCCACCGGCGAGCGCGGTGGGATCGTCGTCGACGAGCACTTCCGCACCAGTGATCCGGACATCTATGCGGTGGGCGACGCGGCGGAGAAGATCGACGCCATCGACGGCGGCCCCACCCTGGTGCCGCTGGCCCAGACCGCCAACCTGCAGGGCCGCCGGGTGGCGGACCTGATTGCCGGCCGCCAGGTGACCAGCCGCCCCGTGCTGGGCACCGCCATCGTCGGCGTCTTCGGGCTGCAGGTGGCCAGCGTCGGCTGGAATGAGAAGCGGCTGGTGGCGGCCGGGCGCAAGCACCGGATCATCCACACCCACCCCGTGCAGCACGCCGGGTACTATCCGGGCGCGCAGCAGATGGCACTCAAACTGCTGATCGACGAGCAGACCGACGAGATCCTGGGCGCCCAGGGCGTCGGTCCGGACGGCGTGGACAAGCGGATTGACGTGATCGCCACAGCCATGGCCGGCGGCCTGAAGGCCAGCGACCTGGCCGAGCTGGAGCTGGCCTATGCGCCGCAGTTCGGATCCGCCAAGGACCCGGTCAACATGCTGGGCTTCGTCGCGGAGAATCTGGCCACCGGCCTGAGCCGCAACATCCAGTGGCATGAGGTGGCGGCCGCGCAGCAGGGCGGCGCCACGCTGGTGGACGTGCGCACCCAGGGGGAGTTCGACGCCGGCGCCATCCCGGGCGCCATCCTGATCCCGGTCGACGAGCTGCGAGACCGGCTGGGTGAGCTGCCCCCGGGTGAGCTGGTGGTGCACTGTGCCGTCGGGATCCGGGGACACATCGCCGCGCAGATCCTGGCCGCGGCCGGCCGCCCGGGTGCCCGGAACCTGGACGGTGGCTACAAGACCTGGTCCGCCGGGATGGCGGCGCGGGTCTGAGCCCCCGCTCAGGCCCGACGGGCCATGGGGGTGGGCCGGGTGCTCGGCGGGGTGGGCCGGGTGCTGGGCCGGGCGGGTCGAGTGCTCGGCGGGGTGGCGGTGAAGTAGACCCCGCCGGGGGACATGGGGCCCAGCAACTCGGGCACCGTCACCAGGGTGTAGCCCTTGGCCTGCAGCGCGGCGATCATCCCCGGCACGGCCCGGGCCGTGGACGGGTGGATGTCATGCATCAGGATGATGGCCCCGCGGTGGGCGCCGGCCAGCGCCAGCTCGGTGGTGCGGCTGGCGCTGCGGTTCTTCCAGTCCAGGGTGTCCACGTCCCACAGCACGAAGGGCATGCCGGCATGGGGTGTGCTCTTGCGGAAGGCGCCGTAGGGCGGCCGGACCATCGTCGGGGCCGTGCCGGTGACCTGCTTGATCACGTCCGCCGTGCTGGTCAGCTCCTCGGTGGCCTTCTCCCGGCTGGCGCGGGACAGGTCCCGGTGGGACCAGGAGTGGTCACCAATGGCCATCCCCAGCTGGTGTTCCCGCTGCAGCTGCTTGGGGAAGGCCTTGACCTGTTCGCCCAGGACGAAGAAGGTGGCCGTCGCCTTGTGCTTGACCAGCGCGTCCAGGATCTGGTCGGTGTAGGGCCCGGGACCGTCGTCGAAGGTCAGCGCCAGGCACTTGTTCACCGCGCAGTCCACCCTCGGCTGGGCCGGGCTGGGGGTGGCCGAGGGGCTGGGTGTCGGCGTCGTGCTGGGCGAGGCGGTCGCGCTCGGCGTCGCAGTGTTGGCGAGGTGCTGGGCGGGGGTGGGGCTGGCCGACGGGCCGGCGGAGCAAGCGGTCAGGGGCAGGGTGGCCAGGAGGAGCGCGGACGGGATCAGGCGACGCACGGTGAACACAACGGCCAGTCCTATCACCAGCGTCGGGTCAGCCTGACCGTACTGCGGGACGCCCGTCCAAGTTCATGGCCAATTGCCAGTGTGCTCTCAGCCAGTGGCAGGCTGGCGCCGTGGATGATCTGCAGGTGGAGCGAGTGCTGCGCCTGGCTGAGGGCATCCCGCCCGGCGCGGTGGTCAGCTACGGGGACATCGCGACGGTGCTGGGTATGGGGCCCCGCCAGGTGGGTCAGGTGATGGCCCGCTGGGGCAGCGACGTGCCCTGGTGGCGGGTGACCAGCGCCGCCGGTGACCTTCCGCCCGAGCTGCTGGCCCGGGCTCGTCCCCACTGGCGGCGGGAGCAGATCCCGGAGAAGACCAATGGCCGGGGCTGTCGGTTGGCCCAGTGTCGCTGGCCGGCGCCGGAGCTGGCCCGGGCCGCTCGACGCGTGACCGACGAGCTCAACACCGCCGCAGCGACGGCGGAATGCTGACCGGCCCGTTGGCACCCACGGTGAGCCGTTCGGTCCGTCCCAGCACCGTCAGCTCCACCACGTCCGGCGAGACCCAGTGCACGTCGCTGATGGTGGTGTCCTTGCCGCGGGCGCAGCCCACCTCCCAGTAGCGGCTGCGCAGGCCGCGCACCTCCTGCAGCCGGACCCGCTGGGTGGGCCGCACCTGCGCCGCCGTCGTGGTGATTCGCAGGTCCATGCGCTGGGTGGGGGAGCGGTAGCTGCCCTCCTGGTAGGACGGGCCCAGCGCCCGGCCCAGGACGGTGAGCAGGATCAGCGTCACCATGGTGCCGACGCCGATGGCGCATGCGGCCTGGCTGCGCCGGTGGCTCAGCAGCATGCCGGTGGCTCCGGCGCCGAAGGCGAAGATGGCGAAGTGGGTGGCGGGTGGCAGGTGTTCCCCGGCGGCGATGCCGTCGGCTCCGCCGTACTGGGCGGAGATGACCCCCAGGACCAGCGACACCAGGACCAGCAGGAAACCCAACACCATCGGGGCCGCCGTGGGGCGCCCGGCGGGGCGGCCGACGATGGAGCTGGTCATGTGTCCCATAATGCTGGTCCCGCTTGCCCGTCGGCCCTGATCAGCCCGTCCGGTCAGCATCTTGACAGCCGAACCACAGGAGTCGACGACGGGAGGATCTGGCGGAGCCGGTTCTGGGTAGTGTGGATCCTGACCCCCATCCCGGTGGTCGCTGGAGAATATCCGGGGAGTCGAATCATGGATGATGCGCGCACCGAACGGATCCTGGCCGCGCTGCGCAGCGGCGTGGCGCCCGCCACCGGCTGCACCGAGCCCATCTCGCTGGCCTACGCCGCGGCCCGCGCCGCCGCCGAGCTGGGGGAGCCGGTGGAGCGGATCCGGGCCAGCGTCTCACCCAATGTGATGAAGAACGCGATGGCCGTGATGGTGCCCGGCACCGGCATGCCGGGGTTGGAGATTGCCGCCGCCGTCGGCGCGCTGGACGGGGACCCGACCGCCGGGCTGGCGGTGCTGGGATCGCTCACCCCCGGCGGGGTGTCCGCGGCCCGACGGATGGTGGACGAGGGCCGGGTGGCGGTGGAGGTGGCCGACGTGACGGACGACCTCTTTGCCCAGGCCACCGTCCTGGGCGCCGGGCACGCCGTCACCGTGAGCATCGCCGGTAGCCACACCAATGTCTACCGGGTGGAGCGGGACGGTCGGCCGGTGCTGGACCTGCCCCGCCCCGAGCCCACGCAGGCCACCCCCACCACCGAATTCCTGCGCACGCTCACGCTGCGGGATTGCTACGACGTCGCCACCACCGTCCCGGTGGAGCGGATTGAGTTCATCCTGGAGGCCGAGCAGCTGAACCGGGAACTGTCCGAGGCCGGGCAGGGCGGGAACTACGGCCTGGGCGTCGGCCGCGCCATGCTGCGGGCCATCGACGCCGGGCTCAGCTCCGGCGACCTCTCGTCGCGCATGGTGGCGCTCACCTCCGCCGCCTCCGACGCCCGGATGGGTGGCGCCCCGCTGCCCGCCATGACCAATGCCGGCTCCGGCAACCAGGGAATCACCGCCACCCTGCCCGTGAGCATCGCCGCCGATGACCGCGGCGCCACCCGGGAGGAGCGGATCCGGGCGCTCACCCTGAGCCACCTGACGGCTCTCTACATCCACGCCAGCCTGCCGGTGCTGTCCGCTTTCTGCGCCGCCGTCACTGCCGGGATGGGCGCCGCGGCCGGGCTGGGGCTGTTGCTCGACGGCCGCTATCAGACGGTGGAGCGGGCCGTGTCCACCATGGCCGGCGACACCATCGGGATGGTCTGCGACGGGGCCGGTGCCAGCTGCGCCATGAAGGTCGCCTCGTCGGTGGGGTCCGCCACTCGCGCCGTGCTGCTGGCGCTCAATGACGCCCGGGTGCCGGGCAACAACGGGATGGTCTTCGACGACGTCGACGAGACCATCCGCGGGATCGGCCGGCTGGCCACCCGGGGGATGGCCGGCACGGATCCCGAGATCCTGCAGATCATGTTGAGCAAATCCCAAGCCTCGGGTCGGCACGCAACCGGCCCGGCAGCTGGCGCGTAGACAGGGTGACGGTGGCCACGACGGCCGTCGTCGACACACCTGGAGGACACCATGACCCGCAAGCGGATTGCCACCGCCGCCATTGCCCTGCTGGGCGTGGCGTGCACCGCCTGTGGCCAGTCGCCGGAGGCCGGCCCCGCCGGCGGCGGCACCTCACCGGCGCCGGCCGCGACCGCGACGGCCACCACCACGGTGACCGCCACCCCGACGTCGGCGCAGAGCGAGCCCTCCGAGTCGAACCAGCCCGGCCAGCAGCAGAGCACCGTGACCCAGCCCACCGAGTCCAAGGCCACCGAGACGGGTGGCACGCAATCCGGTGGGACCGAGGGCGCGGGCGGCGATGACCTGACCCGGTTCACCATGACCGGCGGCTTGGGCAAGGGCCTGTACTTCACCACCGGTGACCTGCGGTGTGGCATCACCAGGACGGCGACCGGCTGCCAGGCCGTCAAGCCGGTCAAGAACGTGCCCGAGTGCAAGAATCCGGACACCGAGGCGCCCTACATCGCCCTGTGGGGCACCGAGCCGACTCCCTGCACCACCCAGGGCCTGTTCATCGCCGAGGGGGGCCAGGCTCCCGAGGTCAAGCCCGGCGAGGGCATCACCGACGGCAAGTCCGAGTGCACGGTGCTGGCCGTCGGGTCGGTCACCTGCAGCAATGACAACGGCCGGATCAACGCCAGCCTGGACAAGTTCGAGTACATCGCGCGCTGACGGCTGGCTGGGCTGGTGTGCCACCTCGACTCTCGCCTCGGGCTCCGGGTGGCATCGGCCGGGGGCGCTGTGGATTTCGGGGGTCGTCCTGGGGGGTGGAGGGTGAACCCGCGTCGGGTTAACATCGCCTCATGGCGATGAAAGAGTTGCTCGACGATGATGTGGCCGACGGGGTGGTGCCCGCCGCGCAGCGGGCGGAACTCGCGGCCGCGGCCGCGCTGCTGGGCGCGCTGGGGGATGGCTCCCGGCTGATGATCGTGCAGCACCTCAGCCTGGGGGAGCATCGGGTGGTGGACCTGGTGGGCCATCTGGGCCTGGCCCAGTCCACCGTGAGCAAGCACCTGGCCTGCCTGCTGGAGTGTGGACTGGTCACGGTCCGGCCCGAGGGGCGGGCGTCGGTGTACGCGCTGGCCCATCCAGCCGCGACGCTGGACCTGCTGGCGGCCGCGGAGGACCTGCTGGGCCTGACCGGCAATGCCGTCAGGCTGTGTCCCCATGTTGCGCGGGAGGTCGAGCGATGAGCGGCCATGGCCATGCCCACGGCCATTCCCATGCGGCCGGGCTGGTGGACCATCGCGGCCGGCTGGCGCTGGTGCTGCTGCTCACCACCGGCGTGCTGGTGGCGGAGTTGGTGGGCGCCTGGCTGTCCGGCAGCCTGGCGCTGCTGGCCGACGCCGGCCACATGCTCACCGACGTCGCCGGGCTGGCCATGGGCCTGGTGGCCGCCATCCTGGCCCGTCGCCCGGCCACCCCGCAGCGCACCTGGGGCTACCAGCGGGCCGAGATCCTGGGCGCCGCCGCCCAGGCCACCCTGCTGCTGGTGGTGGGGATCGCCGTCGTCGTGGAGGGCATCCGACGGCTGCTGGCGCCCCCACAGATCGGCTCCCACTCCATGGTGCTGTTCGGCGTCGTCGGCCTGGTGGCCAACCTGGTGGGTCTGGCCATCCTGGCTGGTGGGCGCGGCGACTCGCTGAACATGCGCGCCGCCTTCCTGGAGGTGGTCAACGACGCCCTGGGCTCGGTGGCGGTGATCGTCGCCGCCGTCGTGATCCACTTCACCGGCTGGCTGCGGGCCGACGCGGTCGCCTCGCTCGTGATCGGGCTGCTGATCATCCCCCGCACCTTGGCCATCCTGCGGGAGTCGCTCAATGTGCTGATGGAGTGCACCCCCAAGGGGCTGGATCTGGCCGAGGTGCGCCAGCACATCCTGGTGCTGGATCATGTGCACGACGTGCATGACCTGCACGCCAGTCAGGTGGCCACCGGAGTGCCGGTCTTCACCGCACACGTCGTCGTCGACGACTCCTGCTTCCACGACGGTCACCTCAACGAATTGCTCGACGAGGTGCAGCGGTGCCTACACGATGACTTCGGGGTGGAGCACACCACCATCCAGTTCGAGCCCGCGAAGCACTCGGAGCACGAGCTGGCAGCCCACGCCTGACTGTCATCCACCGTGCGCATCATGATGCGCATCTCAACGCATCGCCGTGTATATCATGGGTCCATGAGGACGACGGTGAACCTGGAGGCCGAGGCTGAACGGCTGGTGGCCGACCTGCGGCGGGAGAAGCAGTTGGGCCTTTCGGAGGCGGTGAATGAACTGATCCGTCGGGGCGCGGCCAGCCACCGGACCGACTATGTCTTCCCGGAGATGACCTTCGAGATGGGCGCGAAGATTCCGTTGGAGAGCACCAGCGCCTTGCTCGAGCTGCTGGACGAGGTGGACGCCTGATGCTGCTGGACGCCAACGTGCTGCTCTACGCGGTGGATGCCAGCTCGCCGCATCACCAGCGGTCCCACGGGTGGCTCAGGTCCGCCCTCACCGGAACCAGCCGGGTGGGGATTCCCTGGCAAACGGTCGGCGCCTTCCTGCGGATCGCCACCCATCCCCGGGTCTTCGAGCGGCCGTTGACCACCGCCCAGGCCTGGTCGGTGCTGGATGGCTGGCTGGCCTCGCCGGTGGTCTGGATCCCGCCAGCCACCGACCGGACGGGTGCGGTCTTGCGCGGCCTGATGCTGGAGGCCGGCGTTGCGGGCGTGCGCACCACCGACGCCCAACTTGCCGCGATGGCGATTGAGTTCGGGGTTCCCGTCGTCTCGGCCGACGCCGACTTCGCGCGCTTCCCTGGGGTCAGCTGGATCAATCCCCTCGCCAACTGACGGCCGGATCACCCCAGATCGAAGAGTTGCGGGCAATCCAGTAGCCGTCGGTGGAGGTCGACGGTGGCCAGCGCCGTCCACTCAACCGAGGTCATGCCCTGTTCGTCGAGCTGCAGGATCCGGGCATTCCGGGCGGCAGCGATGATCGGGGAGTGGGTGGCCACCAGCACCTGGAAACCCTCGCGGGCGAGCTGTCCGAGTTGTTGGGCCAGCACCACCTGGGAGTGAAAGCTCAGCCCGGCCTCCGGCTCGTCCAGCACCAGCAACCCGCCCCGGTGCATCATGCTCAACCGGGACAACAGCAGCTCGTTGAAGGCCTGGCCGTGGCTCAGCTCGTGGAAGTTTCGTTCCCCGTGCAGGGGCTTGTGCTCCTCCAGGTAGGTGAGCAGTCCGTGGATGCTCTCGGCCCGCAGGAAGTAACCCATCCGGGTGGCGCTGGCGCCGCGCACCAGCCGCAGGTGCTGGTGCAGCGGGGATTCCGAGCTCCGGGTGGTGTGCTGGGCGCCGACACTGCCGCCCTCCGGGCTGAGCCCGTAGGCCAGCGCGATCCCCTCCAGGATGGTGGACTTCCCGGTGCCGTTCTCCCCAACCAGGATGGTGAGTGGTCCCAGCTCCAGCCCGTCGCGGAGCAGCTGGGCGACGGGTGGCATCGCGAAGGGCCACTCGTCGGGCCAGTCTCCGTCGGCGAGCACCTCACGGATGGGCAGGATCGTGATCATGGCACGAGGTTATGACCTGCCCCTGACAGTTTTGGTTGGCCCTGACGTAACGTCAGGGGATCAGACTGGTGCCATGAGCATCGACGTCGCCCCGGCACGCACCAGCCGGTTCACCCTGCCGCTCTATCTGGCGGCCAGCGCCACCAGCCTGTTCGGCAACTCCGCGATCAACATCGTCCTGCCGTGGCTGGTGCTGGAGCGCACCGGCAATCCGTCTCTGGCGGGCACGGTGGCGGCGGTCAGTGCGATCCCCTCGGCCGTTGCGGCGTTGGCCGGCGGGCACCTGATCGACCGCTTCGGACGCCGCCGGATGAGCGTGCTCTCGGACATCGGTTCTGCCCTGGCGGTGGCTGCCCTGGCCGTCGTGGACCGGCTCACGGGGCTGGACCTGACCTGGTTCATCATCCTGGGCATCACCGGCGCCCTGTTCGACCTGCCCGGGATGACCGCCCGGGAGACCCTGATGGCCAATGTCGCACACACCTCCGGGCGGAGCCTGGATGCCATCGCCGGGTTCCGGCAGGGCATCTTCGGGCTGTCCTTCCTGCTGGGCCCCGCCATCGCGGGTCTGCTGCTGACCGTGCTGCCCGCCATCCAGGTGGTCTGGATCACCGCGGCCTGCTCCGCGCTGGCGGCACTGTTCATCGCCGTGATGCCGCTGCTGCCCATGCCGGAAGCACCCAGCGACGAGGAGAATCCGATGGGGGCGCTGGGCACGGTCCGCGCCTCCAGGCCGCTGAGCCTGCTGATCCTGCTCAATGTCATCTCCATGCTGCTGGTGGCCCCGCTGCTGGCGGTGCTGCTGCCCGCCCACTTCCAGTCGATGTCCCAACCGGACCGGCTGGGTGCCTCGCTCAGTGCCTTCGCCGTGGGCACCATCATCGGCGGCGGCGTGTACGCGTCGCTGCTGAAGAGGCGACGACTGGTGGCCTGGGTGGCCGGCAACCTGCTCTTCCTGGCCTCCTTCATTGCCATCGCGCCGCTGGACGGCTTCTGGCTGCCCGCGGTGGGCATGCTGCTGGCCGGGATCGGGCAGGGCGTGCAGGGGCCGATCGTCGCCGTGCTGCTCACCGAGCACGTCCCGGACCACCTGCGCGGTCGGATCTTCGGCCTGATGACCTCGCTGGGCGCCCTGGCCAGCCCCGCCGGGCTGGGGCTGATGGCGGTGTTGCTGCACGGCAGGCCGCTGCACGTTGGCGGCTGGGCCCTGGCCATCGCCTGGCTGCCCGCCGCCATCTGGGCCTGCGTGCAGCCGGACCTGCGCCGCTGGCTGACTCGTCCCGTCATCGATGCCCCCGCCGAGGAGCCTGCGGATGCTGACCATCGCTGAGTTTGCCCGCTATGCCGGAGTGAGCGTGCGTACCGTACGGCACTATCACCAGATCGGGCTGCTGCCGGAGCCACCCCGCGACGAGCTGGGGCACCGCCGCTATGACGCGCGAGCGTTGATCGAGCTGCGGCGGATCCGCACCCTGGCCGATGCCGGGGTACCACTGAACCGGATCACCGCGATCCTGACTAGCGATGCGCAGGACTGGCCCGCGCTGCTTGCCGAGGTCGACGCGGAACTGCGTCGCCACCAGGCCGAGCTGCGTCGCACCCGCCAACGGCTGCACGCCCTGCGTGCGGGCCGCGATGCGGAGCTGCCCGACGGGGTTGTCACCCTGATGGCCCGGCTGCGGGCGCTGGGCTGTGACCAGTCACAGCTCGACGTCGAGCGGGAGGTCTGGTTGCTCACCCACCTGCTCTACCCGGACCTGACCGAGGCCTGGCTGGAGCAACAACTGCGGCTCTTGGACGATCCGCAGTACACCGCCCTGTACCTGGAGGTGCTCCGGGTCAGGGACTGGGATCCCGCGGACCCGCGACTGGTGGATCTGGCCGCTCGTAATGTCGACTGGACCCTGTCCCATGCCGAGGAGTACGGGCAATGGGTGGAGGAATGGGAGCGGAACCCACGGGCCGTCGAGCTGCTGGAGGCGCACACCCGCTACCGCTATGGCAGCCCCGCACATCGTCGGCTGCAGACCCTGATCCAGCAGATGATGCCCTCTCAGAGCACCATCGCGGCCACCCAGCCGGCCAGCAGCAGCGGGATGTTGTAGTGCAGGAAGGTGGGGATCACGGTGTCGCGGATGTGGTCGTGCTGGCCGTCGACGTTCAGACCGGAGGTGGGGCCCAGCGTCGAGTCCGAGGCGGGGGAGCCCGCGTCGCCCAGCGCACCGGCGGTGCCGATGATGGAGACCGTGGCCAGCGGGGAGAAGCCCAGCTGCAGGCAGAGCGGCACGAAGATGGTGGTGATGATCGGCAGGGTGGAGAAGGAACTGCCGATGCCCATGGTCACCAACAGGCCCACCAGCAACATCACGAAGGCGCCCATCAGCTTCGAGCCGCCGAAGGCCTCGGCGCTGGCCTTGACCAGTGAGTCCACCTGGCCGGTGTCCCCCATCACCTGCGCAAAACCCTGCGCGGCGATCATGATGAAGCCGATCATGGCCATCATCTTCATCCCGGAGTCGAAGACGGCGTCGGCCTCGCTCCACTTGATCACCCGGGCCGCGACGAAGACCGCGAAGCCCACCAGCGCGCCCAGCAGCAGGGAGTCGGCCCAGATCTGCACCACCAGGCAGAGCAGCACCGCCACCAGCGCGACGCCGATCCGGTAGGCGCTGACCGGCTCACCCAGGTGTACGTCGCCCTGGCCCTCGATCGGCAGGTCCTGGTAGTGGCGGGGCTTGCGGTAGCTGAAGAAGACCGCGATCAGCAGGCCCGTGACCATGCCCAAAGCCGGGATGCCCATGGCAGCCATCACATTGATGCCGTCGGTCTTGAGCCCTGCCTTGTCGATGTTGGCCAGCAGGATGTCATTGAGGAAGACATTGCCGAAGCCATAGGGCAGGTACATGTAGGTGGTGACCAGGCCGAAGGTCATGATGCAGGCCAGCAGGCGACGGTCCACGTCGAAGCGGTTGAAGACCAGCAGCAGCGGCGGGATCAGCAGCGGCACGAAGGCGATGTGGATCGGCACCAGGTTCTGGCTCATGATCGCCGCCGCTAGGACGGCGGCCAGCAGACCCCACTTGAGGCCCTTGCTGCGAGCACTGGTGCCGTCACCGGCCTTGCGGATCACCCACGACGCGAAGGCTTGCGGCATGCCGGACCGGGCGATCGCGACGGCGAAGGCGCCCAGCATCACATAGCTCAACGCAATGGAGGCGCCGTTGGCGATCCCCTTGGTGAAGGATTCCATGGTGCCGGTCATTCCCATCCCGGCGCTGATCCCGCCCACCAGGGCGCCCAGGATCAGCGAGATCACGACATGCACCCGGGCAAAGGAAAGGACAAGCATCACGACGACGGCCAACACGACGGCATTCATGGGCAACTCCAAACTCAGGGAAACGTGGACACGCTAGCGCTTGCTGGCGGGCAAGCGGCCGAAGGGCCACTTTCGGCCGGCCGTCAGAAATTTCGGTGGCGGCCGTGCCGGAGTTGCTGACACGCTGGGGCGACAGCACCCGTCGATTCCCAGGAGGCCCCGTGTTCGATGCACCCCAATCCACCAGCGGGGCGCATCTGCGGGTTGATGGCGTCTCCAAGTCCTACCCCGCCCGACGGGTATTGACCAATGTCGGCTTCTCCGTGGCGGCCGGGGACCGGGCCGCCCTGATCGGGGAGAACGGAACCGGCAAGTCCACCATCCTGCGGTTGGTCGCCGGGCTGGAGACCCCCGACGCGGGGGAGATCAGCACGCCCATCACACTGGCGCTCTACCACCAACAGGCCCCGTTTGCACCCGACGCCACCCTGGCGGAGGTGAGCGATGACGCGCTGGCCCCGGTGCGGCACCACGCCCACCAGGTGGCCCGGCTGGGAGAGGCCATGGCGGCGGCGCCCGAGGATGCGACGCTGGCCGACTCCTTCGCGCACGCCGTCGCCGAGGCGGAACGTACCGACGCCTGGGGAGCTGAGCGCCGGTGGGAGATGTTGTTGGACGGGCTGGGCCTGGCCGGGCTGGACCCCGCGCGTCGCGCCGACGAACTGTCCGGGGGGCAGGTGGCACGGCTCTGTCTTGCCTGGGTGTTGGTGCAGCGCGCCGAACTTCTGCTGCTGGACGAGCCCACCAACCACCTGGATGACACCGCGGCCGCCCTGGTCTCCCAAATGGTTGCCGAGTGGCCTGGGCCGGTGCTGCTGGCCAGCCATGACCGGGCCTTCCTGGACGAGACCATCACCAGTCTGGTGGATCTGGATCCGGCGCCCCGCCAGCATCGCACCGTGGGAGAGAGTGGCGTGACCCGGTTCACCGGCAGCTACACCGACTATCTGGCTTCCCGGGGCAGCCAGCGGGAGCGCTGGCAACGCCAGTACGAGGACGAGCAGGCCGAGCTCAACCGGTTGCGGGAGCGCGTCCGCAAGGATCAGCAGGTGGGCCACGCCAACTGGCAGCCGCGCAGCGAAACCCGAATGGCGCAGAAGTTCTATGCGGACCGCAATGCCACCGTCGTCTCCCGCCGGGTGAACGATGCCCGGCAGGACCTGGAGCGGCTCGAGGCCGAGCAGGTCCGCAAGCCTCCTCGGCCACTCACCTTTCGGGGGCTGGCCGCCGTCCAGAATGGTGCCGGTACCGCGGTGCCGCCCGGTTCAGTGCCGTCCGGGCCGGTGCTGGTGGCCAGTGAACTGGCCGTCAACGGGCGGCTTCCCGCCACGGACCTGGCGATCGGGGCCCGGGACCGATGGCTGGTGGAGGGGCCCAATGGCTGCGGCAAGTCCACCCTTCTGGCGGTGCTGGACGGTCTGCTGGAGCCCACCGCCGGGGAGGTTCACCGGCCGGAACGGTTGCGGGTGGCGCTGCTGGGCCAGGAACCCGCCCCGGTGGCGGCCGGCCTGACCGCGAACGCCGCCTACCGGGCAGCGGTGGGGGAGAAGTTGGCCGAACAGGTGCCGCTGGGTGCCTTCGGGCTCATCGCCGGCCGGGACCTCAACCGCCCGGTGGCCGAGCTGAGCGTCGGGCAGCGCCGCCGGCTGGATCTGGCCTGCGTGTTGGCCAGCCCGCCCGACGTGCTGCTGCTGGACGAGCCCACCAACCATCTCTCCCTGCAACTGGCCACCGAGCTGGAGGCCTCGATCGGCGACTATCCCGGCGCCGTGGTGGTGGCCAGCCATGACCGGTGGCTCCGGCGCCGCTGGACCGGCTTGCGGCTCACCCTCTGACCCATGGGCCCGCCAAAGTTGGCAGTCTTTTGAGGGTTTGAACGTGTCCAATCAGTTTCTGTGTCCATATGGCTGCCAACTTTGGCAGCGGGTCATTTGACCCGGTGGTCGACCAGTTAATTAGACCCAACCAGTCCGAAAACAATCGGTCACCTGACGGTCGCCCAGTCGTCACCTTGGAGGCCTACCGTCGTCCGGGCGGATCTGCACGGTGCGGTCCACCACACCAGGGGGATACGGATCATGGCGGTGACCAGACGAAACATCCTGCTCGGCTCGGGGCTGGCGGCCTTGGCGGTGGGCAGCGGCGAGCTGTTGACCGCCCCGCAGGCCCAGGCCCGGGGCGCCAGTACCGCCGGCACCACCCTGCAGCAGGCCGCGACGGGTGCGGCCACCGGCTACTCCCGGCTGAGCGCCGGCCCCGGCTATCCGCTGGTGGTCCGCGATGACCTGGCCGCTCCCCAGCCGGGCCGGGAGGACCGCCGGCTCCCGCTGGCCAGCCTGGTGCAACTGACCGACCTGCACTTCGTCGACGCCCAGTCCCCGATGCGGGTGGAGTGGTTCCGCAAGGTCATCGGCTCGGCCTTCCGCCCCCAGGAATCCCTGGGCACCCGGGCCAACACCTCCCTGGTGGAGGCCATCAACTCCCTGGCGCGCGGGCCCTGGTCCGGCCGTCGGTTCGACGCGGTGGTGTGTACCGGTGACAACACGGACAACCAGGAACTGATCGAGCTGGACTGGTACCTCAAGACCCTGTCGGGTGGCCAGATCACCCCCAACACCGGGGATCCGGCCCGCTGGGAGGGCGTGCAGACCCGCAACACCAAGTCCTTCTGGACCCCGGAGAGCAGCATCGCCGACGAGTACAAGCAGGCCGGCTTCCCGCAGATCGACGGCTTCTTCTCCCGAGTGATGGCCACCCACTCCTCGCCCGGGCTGAAGACCCCGTGGTACGCCGTCTTCGGCAACCACGACAACTCGGCCCAGGGCACCTTCCCGGCCTCTTGGAAGTCCCTGACCAAGGTCTACACCGGCAACCAGAAGCTGGTCGGCTATGCCGAACCCACCGATCAGCAGGCCGCGGCGCGGGCGCTGAGCAGTGGGACGCCGGTGGACCTGTCCTCGGCCCGCACCCTGAGCGTCACCGTGACGGCCGACCCGCGTCGCCGCCCGTTCACGCCCACCGAGTTCATGGCCGCCCACCTGGATTCCAGCGTCACCGGCCCCGGGCCGGTGGGTCACGGCTTCACCCGGCAGAACGTGGAATCCGGCGCCGGCTACTACACCTTCCAGCTGGCGCCCGGAATCACCGGCATCGCGATGGACTCCACCAACCGGGCCGGCTTCACCGAGGGCTCCATCGACGACCGGCAGTGGAAGTGGCTGCTCAAGACCCTGCAGGCGGGCTCCTCGGTCTACCACGACGCCGTGGGCGGCAAGCACACCCAGCAGGTCAGCGACCAGCTCTTCGTGCTGTTCAGCCACCACACGTCGGGCTCCATGAACAACCTGATGCTGCCGGCCGACGGCACCGGCATCCGGCATGCCGGCTTCGAGCTGGTGGACATGCTCAAGCGCTTCCCCAATGTGCTGGCCTGGGTCAACGGCCACACCCACGCCAACAAGATCACCGCGCACCAGCACCGGGATCCGAAGCGGGGCTTCTACGAGATCAACACCGCCTCCCACATCGACTTTCCGCAGCTGGCCCGGGTGATCGAGTTCCTGGACAATGCCGACGGCACCCTGTCGATGTTCACCACCCTGGTGGAGTCCGCCGCCCCCTACCAGGCTGACTACGACACCGCGACGGTGGCGGGGATGGCCTCCCTGTCCCGCGAATTCGCCTACAACGACCCGGAGCGCGACCTGTCCCTGCTGGGTGCGGCCGGGGACCGCAATACCGAACTGGTGATGCCCCACCCGTTGCGCTGATCCGTCTGCGGGGACGACGACGGGCGCCGGCGGCCGGGATGGCCGACGGCGCCCGTCGTGCTTCCTGCGAAGGATTCCCCGCGGGGATCAGGCCTGCTTGATGGCGCTGATCTCGAATTCCAGCTTCACCTTCTCGCCGATCAGCACGCCGCCGGTCTCCAGCGCCGCGTTGAAGGTCAGGCCGAAGTCGGAGCGGTTGACGTCCAGCGCACCCTCGAAGCCGATCCGCTCGTTGCCGAAGGGATCCTTGGCGGCGCCGGTGAACTCGAACGGGATGGTCACGCTCTTGGTGACGTCCTTGATGGTCAGGTCACCGGTGATCTCGACGGTCTCGGGGCCGCTGGCCTGGATGCCGGTGGACCGGAAGGTCATGGTGGGGTACTGATCGACGGCGAAGAAGTCGCCGGTCTTCAGGTGGCCGTCGCGGTCCGCATTGCGGGTGTCGACGGAGGCAACCTGGATCTCCACAGTCACGTCGCTGGCGGCCGGGTTCTGGCCGTCGACGTGGGCGGTGCCGGTGAAGTCGGTGAAGGAGCCGCGCACCTTGGTGATCATGGCGTGGCGCGCCACGAAGCCCAGGGTGGTGTGGGTGGGGTCCAGGGTGTAGGTGCCGTTCAGGTCGGTCATGGCGGTCATGGTCTTCTCCTTGTGGTTGTGAGGCCCGGTCTGGGTCAAGCGGCTGGCCGGCGGGCCCGGTCAGGAGTGCCGCGTGCTTCTGGTGAAGACTCTAGACACCAATGATTGAAAAATCAACTATTAGCTCCGCGAGGGTCCGCTCGATGGAGCAGCGAGGGGGCGCGGTGAATTGGCGCGGTGGGTTGCCGGGGTTGCGAGAGGGGTGCAGTGG
This sequence comes from Luteococcus sp. H101, assembly GCF_038433155.1. Classification (NCBI taxonomy): domain Bacteria; kingdom Bacillati; phylum Actinomycetota; class Actinomycetes; order Propionibacteriales; family Propionibacteriaceae; genus Luteococcus; species Luteococcus sp. H101. Next base: position 94,069 of record NZ_JBCDMW010000019.1, on the reverse strand, counting down.
CGCGGGAGTCGGGTCGGGAATAACCCTGAGCTGACCATGGTTGAGTCGCATGAACTCAACCTCGCCCTTGAGTGATCCGCACTCAAGCCCTAGAGTTGAGTCCGCAAGGCTCAAGCGGGCCTGATGAACGACGAAGAGCTTCCCGGGCGGCTGCCCAGCAGCTCCCGGCAGACATCTGACAAGCAACAACACTGCTTCACAACACTGGAGGAATCACCATGGCACGTGCAGTCGGTATCGACCTCGGCACCACCAACTCCGTCGTCGCCGTCCTCGAGGGTGGCGATCCCACCGTCATCCCCAACGCCGAAGGCGCCCGCACCACCCCGTCGGTGGTCGCCTTCTCCAAGACCGGTGAGGTGCTGGTGGGCGAGGTTGCCAAGCGCCAGGCCGTCACCAACGTCGACCGCACCATCCGCTCCGTCAAGCGCCACATGGGTACTGACTGGAGCATCAAGATCGACGAGAAGTCCTACAAGCCCCAGCAGATCAGCGCCTTCGTGCTGCAGAAGCTGAAGCGAGACGCCGAGGCTTACCTGGGCGAGCCCGTCACCAACGCCGTCATCACCGTCCCGGCCTACTTCTCCGACGCCGAGCGACAGGCCACCAAGGAGGCCGGCGAGATCGCGGGCCTGACCGTGGACCGGATCATCAACGAGCCCACCGCCGCGGCCCTGGCCTACGGCCTGGACAAGGACGAGCAGACCGTCCTGGTCTTCGACCTGGGTGGTGGCACCTTCGACGTCTCCCTGCTGGAGATTGCCGACGGCGTCTTCGAGGTGAAGGCCACCAAGGGTGACAACCGCCTGGGCGGCGACGACTGGGACCAGCGCGTCGTCGACTGGCTGGTCACCCAGTTCAAGAACAAGAACGGCATTGACCTGAGCCAGGACAAGATGGCCAAGCAGCGCCTGCAGGAGGCCGCCGAGCGCGCCAAGATCGAGCTGTCCTCCGCTCAGGAGGCCTCCATCAACCTGCCCTACATCACCGCCGGCGCCGAGGGTCCGCTGCACCTGGACGAGAAGCTGACCCGCTCCGAGTTCCAGCGGATGACCCAGGACCTGCTGGACCGCTGCCGCGCCCCCTTCGATGCCGTGATCAAGGACGCCAACACCTCGGTGGACAAGATCGACCAGGTGATCCTGGTTGGTGGCTCCACCCGTATGCCCGCCGTCGCCGAGCTGGTCAAGGAGCTGGCCGGCAAGGAGCCCAACAAGGGTGTGAACCCCGACGAGGTCGTGGCCCTGGGCGCCAGCCTGCAGGCCGGCGTGCTGAAGGGTGAGGTCAAGGACGTGCTGCTGCTGGACGTCACCCCGCTGAGCCTCGGCATCGAGACCAAGGGCGGCGTGATGACCAAGATCATCGAGCGCAACACCACCATTCCCACCAAGCGCTCCGAGGTCTTCACCACGGCCGAGGACAACCAGCCGTCGGTGATGATCCAGGTCTACCAGGGCGAGCGTGACTTCGCCCGGGACAACAAGTCCCTGGGCAACTTCGAGCTGACCGGCCTGATGCCCGCGCCGCGGGGCGTTCCGCAGGTGGAGGTCACCTTCGACATCGACGCCAATGGCATCGTGCACGTGCACGCCAAGGACATGGCCACCGGCAAGGAGCAGAGCATGACTGTCACCGGCGGCTCGGCCCTGGGCAAGGAGGACATCGACCGAATGATGAAGGACGCCGAGGCACACGCCGAGGAGGACAAGAAGCGTCGCGAGGCCGTCGAGATGCGCAATGAGGCCGACGCCCTGGCCTTCCGCACCGAGAAGCTGCTGGCCGACAACGCGGAGAACATCACCGACGACGTGAAGGCCCCTGTCCAGGAGGCCCTGGACAAGCTGAAGGAGACCCTGAAGGGCACCGACAACAATGACGAGGTGAAGGCCGCGATGGACGACCTGAACCAGAAGGCCTCCGCCATGGGTCAGGCGATGTACGCCGCCGCCCAGGCCCAGCAGCAGCAGGCTCCGGCCGAGGGTGCTGCCGAGGGCGAGGCCCCCGCCGGTGAGTCGGCCGGTCAGGACGACGACGTGGTGGACGCGGAGATCGTCGACGAGGAGAAGAAGGACAACAACTGAGCCGGATCTTGATCCGCCGGTTGGCCCGGGGCGGAACTCCAGTCATGCTGGAGCCCGTCCCGGGCACCTCCGAAGGACCAAGATCATCGATTTCGCGACCAAGATCAACAGACTCTGACCAGGAGATGTGAGCAGACCATGAGCGAGAACCAGCAGCCAGACCCGCAGCAGCCCGACGAGGTCAGTGAGCAGACCCGTCAGGAGATCGACGAGGCGATGGCCGGCGCGCAGACGCCCGCCGAGGAGGCTCCGGTGGAGAGCAGCGTCGCGGAGCCGGCCGACCGGGTGACCGAGCTGGAGGCCCTGGTGGCCGAGCGCACCCTGGACCTGCAGCGGCTGCAGGCCGAGTACGTCAACTACAAGCGACGGGTTGACCGGGACCGTCAGATGGCCAAGCAGCAGGGCGCCGAGGGCATGGTGCGCGAGCTGATGCCGGTGCTGGACGGCATCCACATGGCCCGCGAGCACGACGAGCTGACCGGCGGCTTCAAGATGGTGGCCGACGAGATTGGCAAGGTGGCCGAGAAGCACGGCCTGGTGGCCTTTGGTGAGGTGGGCGACGAGTTCGACCCGAACCTGCACGACGCCCTGATGCAGGTGCCGTTGCCCGGCGCCACCAGCACCTGCGTCTCCCAGGTGATGCAGCGCGGCTACCAGATGAATGGCCGGGTGCTGCGCCCGGCTCGGGTTGCCGTGAGCGAGCCCGATCCCACTGCCGCGGGCGAGCCGCAGGGTCAGCCCGCCCCCCAGAACTGACTGCACCGAGGAAGGAGGAGGCGCCATGAGCGTTAAGGACTACGCGGAGAAGGACTACTACAAGATCCTGGGCGTCTCCAAGGACGCCAAGCCCGAGGAGATCAAGAAGGCCTTCCGTAAGCTGGCCCGGGAGAACCACCCGGACCAGCACCCCGGGGATGCCAAGGCGGAGCAGCGTTTCAAGGACGTCTCGGAGGCCAATTCCGTGCTGTCCGACCCCAAGAAGCGCAAGGAGTACGACGAGGCCCGCAGCCTCTTCGGTGGCGGCGGCTTCCGCTTCCCGCGGGGCGGCCAGCCGGGTGCGGCCCCCGGCGGCGTCAACGTCGAGGACCTGTTCCGCAATGCCCAGGCCGGCGGCGGTTTCGGGGACCTCTTCGGTGACCTGTTCGGCCAGGCGGCCGGCGGGTCGGCCCGTCGTGGTGCTGGTGGCCGGGGGGCTCGTCGGGGATCCGACGTGGAGGGCGACGTGACCATCAGCTTCACCGACGCGGTCGACGGCACCACGGTGGGCGTGCAGATGGTCTCGGAAGCGGCCTGCGCGGCCTGCCGCGGGACCGGGGCCAAGGCCGGCACGGTGCCCGAGGTCTGCCAAACCTGTCAGGGCTCCGGCGTGCGCACCTCCACCAGCGGCGGGGTCTTCGGCGTCACCGAGACCTGCTCCGACTGCAAGGGCCGGGGTCTGGTGGTCAAGGACCCGTGCGAGGTCTGCCACGGCTCCGGCCGGGCCAAGTCTGCCAAGACCATGCAGGTGCGGATCCCGGCCGGCGTCACAGACGGTCAGAAGATCCGGGTCAAGGGCAAGGGTTCCCCGGGTGAGAACGGTGGTTCCGCGGGTGACCTGTACGTGCTGGTGCACGTCCGCCCGCACGCAATCTTCGGGCGCAAGGACGACAATCTGACCGTCACGGCGCCGGTCACCTTCGCCGAGGCGGCGCTAGGGGCCGAGATCGAGGTGCCGACGCTGAAGGGTTCGCGGGTCAAGCTGCGGATTCCCGCCGGCACCCCGAATGGGCGCACCTTCCGGGTGCGTGGCAAGGGGGTTTCCCGCCCCAATGGCACCACCGGGGACCTGCTGGTCACCGTCGAGGTGCAGGTGCCGGACACCCTGGATGAGCCGGCCAAGCAGAAGCTGCGGGACTTCGACCAGGCCGTGGGGAGCAGTGATCCGCGGGCCACGCTCTTCGGGAGCACCTCGTGAGCGCCAACTATCCGCAGGTGGTTGACCGCGACGCCGCCGTCTTCACCATCGGCGTCGCGGCCAACCTGGCCGGCATGCACCCCCAGACCCTGCGCCAGTATGACCGGTTGGGGCTGGTGGTGCCGCGTCGTTCCCGCGGGCGGGGACGACGCTATTCCCCGCGCGATGTGGCCAAGCTGCGCCTGGTGCAGCACCTCAGCCAGGACGAGGGGATCAACCTCAGCGGAATCCAGCGGATCCTGGAGCTGGAGAACGAGCTGGACGCCTTGCGGAGCCGGCTGACTGAGGCGGAGGCCCTGCTGGCGGAGGCCCGGGCCGCGCGTTCGGTCCCCGGTGCCGGTGGCCGGGTCTTCACCGCCGAGACCTCCGGTGCGGTGCATCTGGGCCGGCACGTGACCCGTCGCCAGTTGGCTCTGCCGGCGCGCTGAGCCTGCGGTTCCGGCGACGCGACGTAGTCCGGATGCCCGATTGGGTGTGACGTGGCTCACCATTGTGGCTTTCCGAGCCGCAGATCCCACCCAATTGGGGCAGGTGGTGAGTTGGATTCGCGCGCCGCCACTGCCAAGATCAGTTCCATGGACACTGAAGTTCCCCACAAGCCCGCGGTGCTCTGCCTCGGGGAGGCACTGGTCGACGTCGTGCTGCGCGAAGGTGTGGTCACCGGCGAGCACGTCGGCGGTAGCCCGCTCAACGTTGCCTGTGTGCTCTCCCAGCTTGGCCACGACGCCACCATCGGTGCTTGGTGGGGCAAGGACGAGCGTGGTGCGGCCATCGAGCAGCACGCCGCCGACCATGGGGTGCCCGTCCAGCCCGGCAGCGACGGGGCCGCCAAGACCCCCGTCGCCTACGCCCACCTGGACGCTGAGGGTCGCGCCACCTACGAGTTCGATCTGGAATGGGCGCTGCCCGACATGTCCGGCGTCGAGCGCTACGCCCACCTGCACACCGGCTCCATCGCCGCGACGCTGGAACCCGGCGGAACCCAGGTGGTGGACGCGGTCAAGGCCGTCAAGCCCACCGGCACCATCAGCTATGACCCCAATGTCCGCCCGGCCCTGATGGAGTCCCCGGACAAGGTGGTGGGGCGGATCGAGGAACTGGTGGCCCTGGCCGACGTGGTCAAGGCCTCCGACGAGGACGTCGAATGGCTCTACCCGGGGGTCCCGGTGGAGGACATCATGCGTCGCTGGGCCGCGATGGGCCCGGCACTGGTGGTGCTCACCCGCGGCCCGTGGGGCGCGTACGCGCTGCTGGCCCACAACCGGGACATGCTGCACGTGGACCAGATGACGGTGAAGCTGGGCGACACCGTCGGCGCCGGCGACTCCTTCATGGGCGGCCTCCTCTCCGGCCTGCTGGATGCCGGGCTGATCGGCTCCCGGGAGGCGGCGGCCCGGCTGGCCGACGCGGGGTGGAATGAGGTGCAGCCGGCGCTGCACCGGGCCGTGATCACCTCGGGCCTGACCGTCAGCCGGGCCGGGGCCCATGCGCCCACCCGGGATGAGGTGCAGGCCGTGATGGACGCGGACCCCGGCCTGGCCCACTGACCGTGCGGGCAGGCCGCGACGGATCCCGTCGGGCCTCCATCGGTCCGACGCCCGGACTGCGCAGCCGTAACGTCGTGGTGCAGCTGCTCCAACGGCTGCACCAGGATGTTGCGGCTGCGCAGTGATCCGTCGACGCCCGATCAGCGGGCGATCACCTGCACCAGCAGGATCTTCACGATGGTGCCCAGGGCGAACAGCGCCCCATAGGCGCTCTCGATCCGCTCGTCGTTGACCTTGGAATTGGCGAAGGCCAGGATGGCTGGCTGCCCGACGAAGCCCGCGAAGCCCCCGCTGGCGCGCTGGGCGGACAGCCCGATCAGCCGGGCCCCGGCCAACACGATCAGCCCACCCAGCACCAGGCTCACCCCGCTGACCAGGAGCACCGCGGCGCCGGTCAAGGTGAGCGCCTGGGAGATGAAGGCCGGGCCCGACGCCAGTCCGACGGCGGCCAGGAAGATCATCAGCCCCAGTTGGCGCAGCGTCGCGTTCACCACGCCCGGCAGGTCCCAGCGGAAGGGGCCGGTGCGGTGCAGTGCGCCCAGGACCATCCCCACCACCAGCGGGCCGGCCGCGGCGCCCAGACCGAAGCGCAACCCGCCGGGCAGCGGCAGCACCACGGCGCCGGCCAGCAGGCCCAGGCTGATCCCCAGGCCCATGGTCAGGGCGTCCACCTGGCTCACCCGTCGCTCCGAATCCCCGAAGAAGTCCACCGCGTCCTCGAGCTGGTTGCTGGGCACCACCGCCAGCACCCGGTCCCCGGGCTGCAGCACCAGGTCATCGCGGGCCAACATGTCCAGGTCACCCCGGCGCACCCGGGTGATCACGCCGTGCAGGTCAGTCTGCACGTTCAACTCCGCAATGGTGCGGCCCACCACGTGCGGGGAGCTAACCAGGAAGCGCCGGAAGTCGACATCGCGACGGTGGTGCGTCAGGTCCCCGGACTCGCTGGCCCGGCCCAGGAAGTTGATCGCCGTCTCGACGTCGTCGGGGGAGCCGATCACCAGCACCCGGTCTCCGGGCAGCAGCGGCCCCAGCCCGCGGGCCACCCGGATGTCCCCGTCGCGCTCCAGGTAGGAGAACTTCACCGTCTGGTCACGGAAACCGGGTACATCCCACAGCTCCGCCTCGCGCTGCACCCGGGCGGTGACGGCGACGATCCCGGCCTCGGCCAGCGAGCGGTTGTCCCGGTGGCCGGGCCAGCGTCGCTCCACCACCAGCGCGACCATGATCATTCCCACCACTACGCCCGTCGGGTAGGCCAGGGCGTAGCCGACGAGGGTGTCGCCGGAGCCCTGGGTGGCGGTGATCGCGGCGTCGATGGCCGGCGAGGTGAGCACCCCGGCGTAGAGGCCGGCAATGTGCCCAGGGCTGAGCCCCAAGAGCCGGCCCAGCCCGGCGCCGACGCCCGCCATGGCAGCCAGCCCCAGCACACCGGCCAGCATCAGCGACCACTGCCGGCGCAGATCGGAGACAAAGGTGGAGCCCGCGGCCAGACCGACGGTGTAGCAGAACAGCACCACGCCCAGACTCTTCACCAGCCCCAGCCCCGTGGCCGTGCCCAGCCGGGCGTCGAGGGCGCCGATCACCAGGCCCATGAACAGCGCGCCGGCCGCGCCGAAGCGCAGCGGGCCGAACCTGATCTGGCCCAGCAGGGCGCCGGTGGAGAGCACCAGCATCAGGGTGAGCAGCGGATGGGTGGCGAGGAAGTCAAGCACGGGCAGTCTCCGGGGTGGGGTGGGGCAATTGTGCTCCCGTCAGGAGCTGGACGGCGACTCGGGCATGATGGTGGACGTGCAGACATCCGAGCCCACCGTGCTGGTCGTCGAGGACGACAAGCAGGCCTCGACGCTGCTCGCGGAGATCCTGACCGAGCGCGGGATGCGGGTGGTGCAGGCCTTCACCGGACTCGACGGGATCCGGCTGGCGCACAGTGCCCAACCCGACCTGGTGCTGCTGGACCTGATGCTGCCCTTCAAGAGCGGCGACGAGGTGCTGCGCGCCATCCGGCAGGAGAGCCAGGTGCCGGTGATCGTGGTGTCGGCCCGGGAGACCACCCGGACCAAGATCGACCTGCTGAACCTGGGCGCCGACGACTATGTCACCAAACCCTTTGACATCGACGAGGTGGTGGCCCGGTGCGAAGCGGCCCTGCGTCGCTCCGCCGGGCCGGCCAGCCCGCGCACGGTGCACCACCATGGTGATCTTGAACTGGACGAGACGGCGCACCGGGCCAGTGTGGCCGGGCGGGAGCTCTGCCTGACGGCCACCGAGTTCGGGCTGCTGACGGTGCTGATCCGGGACCCGCGGATGGTGCACGCCAAGGCCAGGCTCTACGCCCAGGTCTGGGGCGAGGAGGTTGGCTACGACGAGCGCACCGTCAACGCCCACATGCACAACCTGCGTCGCAAGATCAAGAACGCTGCCGATTGTGATCCGATCAAGACCGTCTGGGGGATCGGCTACACGTTGCGGGAGCGGTAGGGGCCCAGCAGGATCTTGGCGAAGTCTTGAGGGCAACCTTCACCATTTCTTGACAACTGTCCAGCAGTCTCGTGGTCATGGACGAGATGGTGGTGAGGACCCGGGGGCTGACCAAGACCTACGGCACGGTCAAGGCCCTGGACGACGTCGGGATCGAGATCCCGCGTGGTGAGATCTACGGGCTGGTGGGGCAGAACGGGGCGGGCAAGACCACGCTGATCCGGCTGCTGACCGGCCTGGCCCGGCCTAGCGCCGGCAGTCTGGAACTGTTCGGTGCGACAGGTGCCGCGGTGGTGGCGCAACGCTCCCGGATCGGTGCCCTGATCGAGTCGCCGGCGCTGAGCCTGGACCTGACGGCCCGGCAGAACCTGGAGGCCCTGCGGATCCAGCGCGGGCTGGCCGGCGGACACTGGACCGACGAGGCACTGGAGGTCGTCGGCCTGACCGAGACCGGGAACAAGAAGGCCGGCAAGTTCAGCCTGGGCATGCGCCAGCGCCTCGGGCTGGCCATCGCGCTGCTGGGGCGCCCGGAGCTGCTCATCCTCGACGAACCGGTCAACGGGTTGGACCCCACCTGGATGGCCCGGGTCCGCGAGGACCTGGTGCGCCGCGCCCATGAGGACGGAACCACCATCCTCGTCTCGTCGCACCTGTTGGCGGAGCTGGACCTGTTCGCCACCCGCTACGGGTTCATCCACCAGGGCCGCCTGGTGCGCCAGCTCACCGCCCCGCAGCTGCATGAGCAGTGCCAGCGCACCCTGCGGATCCGCGTCGACGATGCCCCACGGGCCGCAACCGTGCTGGAGGAGGAGCTGGGCATCCGCAACTACCGGCTGGCCGATGACCACAGCCTGCTGTTGACCGACCACCTGGACGCGTCGGCCATGATCAACTCCGCCCTGGTGGGCGCCGGTCTGCAGGTCAGTGCCCTCGAGGTGCGCGGCGCCTCGCTGGAGGAGTACTTCACCGACCTCGTCACGGGAGCCTGAGATGTTTGCCAACATGCTGCGCGCCGACGCCTACCGCTTCCTGCGGTCCCGCTTCGCCGCTGTCACCGGGGTGGCCTTCTGCGTGGTGATCGGCCTGTTCTGCCTGTTCAACTTCGCCGACCACGCCTCCACATCCTTCGCCTTCGGCGGCCCCATCGGAGTGACCAAGGACGGCGTCGAGCTGATCGACGGCTTCGTCGGCTTCGCCTATGCGGACCCGGCGCACCCGTTGTTCTGGGAGCTGGTCTACTCGGCCACCTGCTTCACGGCGGCGACGATGTTCGCCATCCCGATCACCGGCATGATGATCACCTCGTCGGATGACCAGAACGGGATCACCAAGATCGCCGTCGCCCAGGGGCAGTCGCAGACTCGTCTCTTCCTGTCCAAGGTGGTCCTGTCGGTGGCCGTGACGGGAATCCTGTGGGCGCTGCACAATGCGATCACCCTCGCACTGGTGCTGGTCCGGGAGGATGTCTCGCTGACCGGTCACCAGGTGGGCCAGTGGGCGTGGCTGTGCCTGTTGATCTTCCTGCCCCAGGCCGTGTTGATGTTGCTGGTCAGCTTGGTGACACTGATCAGTCGCTCCCGGGTGATGGGCCTGGTGCTGCTGGTCGTCCTGGTGCTCGCGGCCCCCATCCTGGCGGCCGTCGTGCGGGCCCATCCCTCGCGGTGGGCGGACCTGACGCTGGGCATCAGCCCTGTGTGGCACCTGAACCGGGTCTCCCGGGCGTGGGCCGAGACGCAGATCGTCGGGCACACCTGGCTGATGTTCGCGCTGGGGGTGGTGTTGCTGGGTGCCGCCAGCCTCGCGTGGCTTCGCCGCCGCGAGCTGAGCTGACTGCAAGACTGGCCTCATGACGGGCTGGATCGTGGCCGCGGTGTGCGCGGCAGTCGCGATCTGGTCCGTCATGCGCGTTCGGGGGCTCCACCGGGAGATCCGCGACGTCCGTGTGCAGATGGAGCGTCGCCGGAAGTCCGGTTCGCGCGAGCCACTGTCCCTGGTGGTGCGCGACGACGAGCTGGAGCATCTGGTGGCCGACGTGGACACCTCGCTGGCGCAGCTGCGGGTCGAGGGGGTGGCTACCGCCGCCCGCGAGGCCAGGCTGCGCCGCGAGATTGCCGACATTTCCCATGACCTGAAGACTCCGCTGATCGCGGTGCGCGGCTACCTGCAGCTGGTGCAACGCGACGGCGCGGCCGCCGACACCTCCCCGCGACGGCTGCAGACGGTGCTGGAGCGGGTTGATGATCTTGCACGCCTGGTGGACGACTTCTTCGAGCTGAGTGTCCTGGACGCCGGTGGTCGGAGGCTGGAACTGGGGCCGGTGGACGCCACTGCGGTGGTGACCGAGGCCCTGCTGGGCTTCTACGTCGCCTTCGAGACCAAGGGCATGGAGCCAACGGTGGCCGTGCCCACCGAGCCGCTGCTGGTGCAGGCGGAGAGCACCGCGTTGGGGCGGGTGGTGCGAAACCTGGTCGCGAATGCCCTGGCGCACGGTGGTGGCGACGTCGCGGTGAGCCTCTCCCGCAAGGACGGCCAGGCCGTGCTGTGCGTCGCCAATTCCGCCCCCGGGCTGGGCGTCGAGGAGGCGGAGCGGCTCTTCGAACGCTTCTACCGGGCAGATCCCGCCCGGACCGGTGCGCACGCCGGCTTGGGGCTGTCCATCGTGCAGGAGCTGGTGCGTCAGATGGGCGGCACCCTGCAGGCCCGGGTTCGGGACGGGCAGCTGCGGATCGTCGTCGGGTTGCCGCTGGCCAGCACATGACCCCGTTACGCTGTCCTCATGCGTGAACTGCAGAAGGTCATCGTCGAGGAGATGGGCGTCAAGCCCCAGATCGACCCCGCCCAAGAGGTGGAGCGTCGGGTCCAGTTCCTGTGCGACTACGTCAAGGCCACCCACACCAGCGGCTTCGTGCTGGGCATCTCCGGCGGGGTGGACTCCACCCTGGCCGGCCGGCTGGCCCAGATGGCCGTGGACCGGCTGCGGGCCGAGGAGATCGACGCGGACTTCGTCGCCGTCCGGCTGCCGCACGGTGTGCAGGCCGACGAGGCCGATGCCGCCGCCGCGATGGACTGGGTGGCCGCCCGCACCGAGGTGACCCTCAACATCAAGGCCGCCACCGATGGCATGGAGGCCGCCTTCGAGCAGGGCACCGGCATGCAGATCAGCGACTTCAACAGGGGCAATGTGAAGGCCCGGATGCGGATGGTGGCCCAGTACGCCATTGCGGGGGAGCGCAACCTGTTGGTGATCGGCACCGACCACGGCGCGGAGTCCACCGTCGGGTTCTTCACCAAGTTCGGCGACGGCGGCGCGGACATCCTGCCGCTGTTGACCCTGGACAAGGAGCAGAACCGCCAGCTGCTGCAGCATCTGGGCGCCCCGGAGCGGCTGTGGGCCAAGGTGCCCACGGCGGACCTGCTGGACGACAAGCCGCTGCGCACCGATGAGGACGAGCTGGGGATCAGCTACGACGACATCGACGCCTACCTGGAGGGCGCCGAGGTGCCCGACGAGGTGGCCGAGAAGATCGAGCAGAAGTGGCTGCGCAGCCGCCACAAGCGCACCACCCCGGTGGAGATCCGCGACACCTGGTGGCGCTGAGCCGCCGCAAGTGTAGGGCCTGAAGCGCAGAGTCAGCCCAGCAGGGTTGCGGTCACGAATCGCTTGCCATCAGATCATCGACGAGCTCCGAGGTGACTCTCCCACCGCGGTGGGGGAGCACTGGAAATCCGTTGCGCACGGCAGTCTGGCTGATCGGCGTGGCGGTCAACAGGGCCCGGCGAGCCAGCTCGCTGATCACCGCGCCCGTGGTGGTTCGCTGTGCTGAGGCGATCTGACGGGCGCTCTCCAGCACGTCGTCGTCAATGCTCAAGGTGGTCCGCATGCCACCACGGTAGATCACGGCTGCAGCGTGATGGAGTGGTGCAGGCGCCGGTGGGCCCCGGCGCAGTGCGCGCGGGGCCCACCTGTCTGTGCGGAGGCGCCTCAGGCGGTGTAGTCGATCACCGCGCGGCCGTCGATATTGCCCTGGGCCATCTCGTCCAGGATGTCGTTCACCTCGTCGAGGCGACGCTTGGAGTATGTCGGGTGGATCTTGCCCTCCCGGTAGAACTCCAGCGCCTCCACCATGTCCTGCCGGGTGCCGACGATGGATCCGCGGATGGTCAGTGCCTTCAGCACCAGGTCGAAGATCGGGGCCGGGAACTCGCCCGGGGGCAGGCCATTGAAGACGATGGTGCCGCCGCGCCGAGCCATCCCGATCGCCTGGCCGAAGGCGTGGGTGTGTACCGCCGTGACCAGCACCCCGTCGGCGCCGATCCCGGTGATCTTGTGCACCGCCGCCTCGGTGTCCTCCTCGCGGGCATTGACCACGGCCTCGGCGCCGTGCTTCTGGGCCAGCTTCAGCTTGTCGTCGGACACGTCGATGGCCACCACCCGCATCCCCATCGCCTTGGCGAACTGCACCGCCACGTGGCCCAGGCCGCCGATGCCGGAGATGGCGATCCATTCGCCCGGCTTCACCTCGCTCATCTTGAGGCCCTTGTAGACGGTCACGCCGGCGCACAGCACGGGCGCGATCTCATGCGGGTTGGCGCCCTCGGGGATCTTGGCGGCGTACTTGGCGTCCACCAGCATGTACTCCCCGAACGAGCCGTCGACGCTGTAACCGCCGTTCTGCTGCTGCTCACACAGGGTTTCCCAACCGGTCCGGCAGAAGCGACACTCGCCGCAGGCCGTCCACAGCCAGGCATTGCCCACCATGTCCCCGACGCCGAACTCGGTGACCCCTTCGCCGATCTCCTCGACGATGCCGACGCCCTCGTGGCCGGGGATGAAGGGCGGGCTGGGCTTGACCGGCCAGTCGCCGTCCTTGGCGTGCAGGTCGGTGTGGCAGACGCCGGAGGCGATCAGCTTGACCAAGGCCTGGCCGGGGCCCGGAGTGGGGCGCTCCACCTCCTTCACGTCCAGGTCCTTGCCGAACTCGGTGACCACTGCTGCCTTCATGCTTCCCATGGCTTTCCTCCTGTGGGTGGGGGTGCGCCAGCTCCGCGTCGAGCCGGCGCGTGTGGGTTGGGTGGCAGTGCCCCGCGTCGTCGGTGACGGGGGTGTGGACAACGACGATAGGGGCGCGTGGTGGCCGACCGGAAGGGCTGATGTGAAAAAAGTCACAGTGTGGCCGGATTCCTTGTGTGACTTGACGTCTGGCCGGCCTCGGCGGTAGATCGCGCGGGGTGGGCGGCCGCGGCAGGGGCGCTCGGGGTGGACATCGGCCGGGAACAAGCCTTGGAGGAGGGGCGAGGAAGGGCGGCGCCAAGGAAGGGCGGGAGGCTCATCGGGGTGGGAATATCGGGCGCCCGTCAAGGGTTGAGTCTGATGTACTCAACTTTGGTTGAAGTTGGCTGCGCTCGGGGTGATACTTGAGCCACCGCCACTCAACCCAGGCCCTGACCCCTGCTACCCAGAAGGAACCATGGATACCGAGAAGCTCACCACCATGAGCCGGGACGCGGTCTCGGCTGCCATCCGAAATGCGCTGGCCAATGGCAACCCGAATGCCGAGGCGGTGCACCTGCTGCACGCCCTGCTGCTGGTGCCCGACAACACCGTCGGGCCGCTGCTGGCGTCCATCGACGTGGACCCCGCCAAGGTCAGCACCGCGGCCCAGGCCGCCATCAAGAAGCTGCCCAGCGCCCAGGGCAATTCCGTCAGCCAGCCCCAGCTCTCGGGTGCTCTGGCCCGGGTGCTGGCCGACGCCGAACTGCGCGCCGACGAGCTGGGGGACTCCTATGTCTCCACCGAACACCTGCTGCTGGCCCTGACGGCCGTCACCAGCGACGCCAGCAAGATCCTGCTGGATGCCGGCGCCACCGTCGACAAGATCAACAAGGCCTTTGCCGATTCCCGGGGAGATCGCCGGATCACCAGCCCCGAGGCCGAGGGCGGCGAATCGGCGCTGGCCAAGTACTCCGTCGACCTCACCGACCGCGCCCGCGAGGGCAAGCTCGACCCGGTGATCGGCCGGGACCAGGAGATCCGCCGCGTGGTGCAGGTGCTGGCCCGCCGCACCAAGAACAACCCGGTGCTGATTGGCGAGCCCGGCGTCGGCAAGACCGCCGTCGTCGAGGGGCTGGCGCAGCGCGTGGTGGCTGGCGACGTCCCCGATTCCCTCAAGGGCCGTCGCGTCGTCAGCCTGGACCTGTCCAGCATGGTGGCCGGCGCCAAGTACCGCGGTGAGTTCGAGGAGCGGCTCAAGGCTGTGCTGAAGGAGATCAAGGAGGCTGAGGGCCAGATCATCACCTTCATCGACGAGCTGCACACCGTCGTCGGGGCCGGTGCCGGCGGCGAGGGCGCGATGGATGCGGGCAACATGCTCAAGCCCATGCTGGCCCGCGGTGAGCTGCGGATGATCGGCGCCACCACCCTGGACGAGTACCGCGAGCGGATCGAGAAGGACCCCGCCCTGGAGCGTCGCTTCCAGCAGGTCTACGTCGGTGAGCCGACGGTGGAGGACACCATCGCCATCCTGCGCGGTCTGCGCGAACGTTACGAGGCGCACCACAAGGTGCGGATCACCGACGGCGCGCTGGTGGCCGCCGCCAGCCTGTCCAACCGCTACATCACCCACCGCCAGCTGCCGGACAAGGCCATTGACCTGATCGACGAGGCCGCCAGCCGCCTGCGGATGGAGATCGACTCCAGCCCGGAGGAGATCGACGTGCTGCGCCGCCAGGTGGACCGGATGACGATGGAGCAGTTCGCCGTGGAGAAGGAGACCGATGCCGCCTCGAAGGCCCGGTTGGAGCGGCTCAACCAGGAACTGGCCGACGCCGAGGAGCAGCTGCGCGCCCTGGAGGCGCGCTGGGAGTCGGAGAAGGCCGGGCTCAACCGGGTGGGCGACCTCAAGACCGAGATCGACAAGCTGCGCGGCGAGGCCGAGCGCTTCCAGCGCGAGGGTGACCTGGCCAAGGCCGCGGAGATCCAGTACGGCCGGATCCCGGCCCTGGAGAAGGAGTTGGAACAGGCCAGCCAGGCCGAGGCCGAGCAGAAGCAGGGGGCGATGGTCTCGGAAGAGGTCGGTAGCGCCGACATCGCCGAGGTGGTCAGCGCCTGGACGGGGATCCCCGTCGGCAAGATGCTGCAGGGGGAGAGCGAGAAGCTGCTGGGCATGGAGGGTCACATCGGCGAGCGGCTGATCGGCCAGGCGCAGGCGGTCAAGGCCGTCGCGGATGCCGTCCGGCGTAGCCGCGCCGGGATCAGCGACCCGAACCGGCCCACCGGCAGCTTCCTGTTCCTGGGCCCGACGGGTGTCGGCAAGACCGAGCTGGCCAAGAGCCTGGCGGACTTCCTGTTCGACGACGAGACGGCCATGGTCCGGATCGACATGTCCGAATACTCGGAGAAGCACTCGGTCAGCCGGCTGGTCGGTGCCCCTCCTGGCTATGTCGGCTACGAGGAGGGCGGCCAGCTCACCGAGGCCGTGCGACGGCGGCCCTACAGCGTCGTGCTGCTCGACGAGGTGGAGAAGGCCCACCCGGACCTGTTCAACATCCTGTTGCAGGTGCTGGATGACGGTCGACTCACCGACGGCCAGGGCCGCACCGTGGACTTCCGCAACAGCATCCTCATCCTGACCAGCAACCTGGGCAGCCAGTTCCTGGCCGACCAGAACCTGGACAAGGACGCCAAGCGCGAAGCCGTGATGGGTGTGGTCCGCGGCGCCTTCCGGCCCGAATTCCTGAACCGGCTGGACGAGATCGTGATGTTCGACCCGCTGACCCAGGAGGACCTGACGCACATCGTCGAGACCAACCTGGCCAAGATCAACGCCCGGCTTGCCGAGCGTCGGATCACCATCAAGGTCAGCGACGCCGGTAAGGAATGGCTGGCCCGCACCGGCTTCGACCCGGTCTACGGTGCCCGTCCGTTGCGCCGGCTGGTGCAGACCACCGTCGAGGACCAGATGGCCAGGAAGCTCTTGGCCGGCGAGATCGCCGACGGGGATGAGGTCACCTTCGATGTCGACGAGTCGAGCGAGGGGCTGCACCTCGTCTGAGGGGTAACCTCGTCGGGTGAGCACTGAGCGCGTCGTCCCCGATCCGGAACGGCCGGGTTGCTGGTTGGTCCGGGTCGGGGGCGCCGACCAGTCCTGGGTTGACCCGGACGACCCCGCCCATTTGGAATTCGACTACATGCAGCGGCTCGCCGACCACCTGGACCAGCACGGCCAGCCGGGTGAGCGGCTGCGGGTGGTGCACATCGGGGGAGCGGCGATGACCTTGGCCCGTTATGTGTCGCACACCAGGCCCACCTCCCCGCAGATCGTGTTGGAGCCGGATGCTGAGCTCACCGCCGAGGTGCGCGCCAAGATTCCGCTGGGCAAGCACTCCGGCATCAAGGTTCGCCCCGTGGGTGGCCGCGAGGGCATCGCCGCCATGCCCGAGGACTATGCCGACGTGGTGGTGCTGGATGCCTTCGTCGGCGCCCGGGTGCCGGGCGAGCTGGTTGGACTGGACTTCCTGACGGACGTACGCCGGGTCCTGGTGTCCGAGGGCCTGTTCCTGGCCAACGTCACCGACACCCACCCCTTTGACTGGACCCGACGAGTGTTGGCCGGCCTGCGGAGCACTTTCGCCCATGTCATGCTGAGCGCCGAGAGCGCCACCCTCAAGGGGCGGCGCTTCGGCAATGTGGTGATTGGCGCCAGTCCGGTGGCGCTCCCGGTCGACCGGCTGGAGCGGCGGGCCGCCGGCGCAGTCTTCCCCCATCGATTGGTGCATGGTGAGCACCTGACCCGTCTGGTGGGTGGCGCGCAGCCCTTCTTCGGGGTGGGTGAGGAATCTCCCGGGCCGCCGGCGGGCCGGGCCTTCTTTGAATGAGTCAGGAGCTGATTGGCCGAGTGGCCCGTGGCAAGGGGAATTTCTGCGGAGTGGACTCTGGTGTCTCAATGGATGGATAACTTTCGAGGGAAAGCGTGAAAACACGCAAAGAAGGGTGTTGATTTTCTCTCAGTGGCTTGTTACTTAAGCCTGCCGCCCTGCATACTCAGTGCTGTCACAGCTCGGAACAGGTTCGAGGTGGGCTTGCTCGGGGGAGCATGGGAGAACAGCGGTGCGCCACGTTCAATGGCATCGTGTGACGGCGGGGGCCTTGGCCCTCGTGCTTGCCTTCTCGCTCGGGTTGCAGGGCAGCGTCGGCGCCGAGGCGTTGACCATCGCGGCCATGGCCAACACCAAGACCTACGACGTGCATGGAGACATGGTTCTGGTGGGCAATGGCCTGCTGACCGCGACGACCAACAGCTTGAGCGGCTATGGCCCCGACTACCTCTTCGGCGGCGTCACCACAGCTCCCGAGAACGAGGCCTACGCGATGAAGTTCATCGACGTGGACGCCAATGCCGCCACCTTCAACTCCAGTCAGGCCACGTTCACCGTCCCCAAGGGCGCGACAGTGGTGGGCGCGAAGCTCTACTGGTCGGGTGACCTGGGCAAGGTCGCCGGGATGACGGGCACGCGCTGTTCATCGACCACCACCAGTACGGCAACCGTGCCGACGACGGGGACGGCCCAAACCCAGCAGGTCTCGGTCACCGTGAACGGCAAGGCGGTGAACTACCTACCCACGAACTACACCAGTGATCTGAACAACGCGAGCATTCCGACGGGTACCTCCTACTTCTATTCGGCCAATGCCGATCTGCTCTCCCAGTTCGATGGGGTGGTGGGCACCGGTACCCCCACCACCATGACGGTCGGCAATGTCTGGGGGGCGGCTGGCTACAACTGCCACGTGGGTTGGGCCATGGAACTGGTCTATGACTACGGTGCCTACGATCCCAGTCAGCCGGTTTCCTCAGTGCGGCGCAAGATCTACCAATTCGATGGTTATGAGCGAAAGTTCGTCAAAGATCCTGCCACGGCGGTCTCACTGACTGGTCTGGAGCCGCAAGGAACCGGTGCCAAGCTGGGGGTGGTTGGCTATGAGGGGGATGCGGCCCTCTCGGGCGACTACGTCCGCTACACCGACACCACCTCAACGAGCGTCTCGCTGGGCGAGAATTACTTCATCAGCCGGGCCGATGGGGCGGTTCCCTATGCCCCTTTCAGGGGAACCGTCTTCCACAATGCCAACGTGGACGCCAGGACGGCCGCCCTGCCGAATGTGAAGACCGGTGACTCCACGCTGACCATCAACCTGGGTACGACCAACGACTCCTACCTGCTGCAGCACCTCAGCGTCGCGGTACCGATGGCGGACATCGCGATTGTCAAGACCGCTGGCAATGGCGAGGAGAACCAGGCGATCGCGCCCGGCGCGCTGCCCTCCTTCCGCATGACCGTTTACAACTCTGGCTCGGCCCCCTTGAAGAACCTCAGCGTCGAGGATCCCTTGGCGCCGGGGTGCAATCGGACGACGGCACAGATGGCCACCATCCTGAGCGCGGCCGGGTACACGAACGGCCAGCTCCCGGAGGGTGCCTCCGTTCAGTACACCTGTGACGGCCCCGCCACCTCGTCCACCTTCACCAACACGGCCAGTGTCAAGGGGCAGACCGTGGATGGTGCGGTCTTGCTGGACAAGTCCGACGTGGCCCAGGTCCAGGTGGCCAACTGGACCCTGACGAAGGCCCCCAAGACCCCGGACGTGAAGAAGGGCACCGACGCCACCTGGGTGATCAAGCTAACCAATACCGGTGGCGCGGACATCTACGACATCACCCTGAGCGACCCGTCGACGCCGGCGTGCAACAAGACCGTGCCGTTGCTGGAGAAGGGGCAGACCCTCGAATACGAGTGCAGCGCGACGGTGACCGGCACCACCACCAACACCATCAACGCCACCGGTACCGCCAAGGCCACCGAGAACGCCAAGCTCACAGTGCCGATGACCGCCACCGCGAAGGGAACGGTCTACGTCAGTGAGATTGACGTCACCAAGACGGTGGACAAGGCCACCGTCGCAGTGGGCGAGCAGGCCACCTTCACCTTCGTCGTGAAGAACACCGGCACCGCCACCCTCAACACCGTCGCGTTGGATGACCCGAAGTTCCCCAGCTGCAACCAGGCCAATGTCGGCCCACTGGCACCCGGGGCTTCGAAGACGCTCACCTGCACCGTCACCCCCTTCACCGCGGCCGCCGCCAGCGCCCTGACCAATACCGTCACGGCGACGGGCACCCCGCCGTCCGGCATCAAGGTCACCGACACCGCCCAGGTGGACGTCGGCAACAAGGCCCTCCAGCTGGTGAAGAAGGCGACCACCACCGACGTGAACGGCAACAGCCTGCTGGACGCCGGCGACACTGTGACCTACACCTTCACCGTCGCCAACACCGGCTCGCTGCCGCTGACCAAGGTGGTGGTGGCCGACCCGCTGCTCACCGGCCGGGCCATCACCTGCGTCCCGGACGTCCTGCAGCCGGGCGAGGTGTCCAACTGCACCGTCGCTGAGACCTACACCGTCACCCAGGCCGACGTTGATGCTGGCACCCTGAAGAACACCGCCACCGCCACCGGTACCGCGCCCGACAACAGCACCACCACCGGCACCGCCTCGGTCACCCTCACCCCGGTGGCCCAGCCCGCAATCCAGCTGACCAAGACCGCCAGTCGGCCCACCGTCGATACGGTCGGACAGCAGGTCACCTACACCTTCACCGCCACCAACACCGGCAATGCCAGCCTGAGCGGGGTGACCCTCAGCGACCCGTTGGCCGGCTTGTCCGCCCTGACCTGCCGCAATGCCGCCGGCCCGGTGGCACTCCCCACTACCCTGGCCCCAAAGGCGGTCCTCACCTGCACCGCCACCCGCAGCACCACCCAGGCCGATCTCAATGCTGGCACCGTGGTGAACACCGCCACCGTCAAGGGCACCGCACCCAGCGGTACCACGGTGAACGACACCGCCAGTGCCACGGTGACCGCCACCCAGCGCAGGACCATGGCGGTGACCAAGACGGCCGACAAGACCGAATTCTCGACCGTCGGTGAGGTCGTGAAGTACACCGTCACCACCACCAACACCGGCAACGTGGTGCTCAGTGGCGTGCAGATGACCGATTCGATGACTCGGCTGGCCAACCAGGCCTGCAGCCCCAGTTCTCCGGCGCTCCTGCAGCCCGGTCAAACGTTGACCTGTACGGGAACCCTGACCGTCAACCAGGCCGACCTCGATGGTGGCGCCATCCTGAACACCGTCACCAGCAAGGCCAATCCGCCCAGCGGTGAACCGCTCACCGGAACGGCCCAGTTCGTGGTCACGCCCAAGCCGTCCTCGGGCCTTGACCTGGTGAAGACGGCCAGCCGGCAGAGCATCACCGCCGCCGGACAGTCGATCACGTACAACTTCACCGCCACCAACAGCGGCGCCAGCACCCTGAACAATGTCCGGGTCACCGACCCGCTGCCCGGGCTCGTGATGGGAGCCTGCAGCCCGGCTGCGGGCAGCAGCCTGGTACCCGGCGCCAAGATGACCTGTTCCGCCACGTACACCGCCACCCAGGCCGACGTCGATGCCGGCAGGATCGTCAACACCGCCACCGCGACCGCCACCGACTCCCACGGGAACGATGTCTCGGGCCCGGGAACGGCCACCGTCACCGCCGCCCCCACCGGCGGCATCCAGCTCACCAAGACCGCCAACCCCAGCACCGTGGACACCGTCGGGCAGCAGGTCACCTACACCTTCCTGGTGAAGAACACCGCCAACGTCACCCTCAACAGACTGGCGCTGAGCGACAAGCTGGCCGGTCTTTCCGCGGTCACCTGCGCGCCCACTGCGCTGGGCGGGTCGCTGGCCCCCGGTGCCACCACCACCTGCACGGCCACCCGCGCCACCACCCAGGCCGACCTGAATGCGGGGGTGGTGAACAACACCGCCACCGCCACCGGCACCACTCCGGCCGGGGCCGCAGTCACGGACAATTCGACGGCCAAGGTGACCGCCACCCAGAACCCTGCCTTCAGCATCACCAAGACCGCCACTCCCAAGCAGGTCATCAAGGCTGGGGACCGGATCAGCTACAGCATCGTGGTGAACAACAACGGCAATGTGGTGCTCACCAACCTGCGGCTGGCTGACCCGATGCTGGGGACCGTCACCTGCACGCCCACCGCCCTCGGCGGCACGCTGGCACCGGGCAGCAGCACCACCTGCACCGGCAGCTACCCGGCCACCCAGACCGACATCAACGCCGGCACCATCAACAACACCGCGACGGCGACCCTCACCCCGCCCACCGGCGCCGACCTCAGCAGGGCCGCCTCCGAGGTGGTCACTACGCTTCAGAACCCGTCGCTGACGGTCAACAAGACCGGTTCCACCGCCACCTACGACGCGGTGAACGGCACCATCGACTACACCATCACGGCCACCAACTCCGGCAACGTGACCATGACCCAGGTCAACGTCACCGACTCGATGTTCTCCGCCGCCCGCCTCAGCTGCACGCCCACCATCCCGGCCACCCTGCAGCCGGGCGGTGTGATCACCTGCAAGGCCACCCGGACCATCAGCCAGGCCGATCTGGACGCCGGCAAGCTGGTCAACACCGCCACCGCCACCGGTACCGCCAATGGCACCAGCTACACCGGGAGCGACAACTTCACCGCCACCGCCACCCAGAGGCCGGCCTTCACCCTGACCAAGACGCCCAACCCGGCCACCATCACCGGCGCCGGTACCGCCATCGGGTACAGCATCGTGTTGACCAACTCGGGCACGGTGACCCTGAGCAATGCCCAGATCAGTGACCCGAAGCTCGGCTCCTTCACCAACTGCACTCCCGCCCTGGGATCCAAGCTTGCCCCCGGTGCCACGATGACGTGCACCGGCAGCTACACCAGCACCCAGGCCGACGTGGACGCCGGCTCCATCCTGAACACCGCCACCGGCACCGCGGTCACCCCCACCAACGCGACGCTGACCAGGACCGCCCCGGCCGTGGTGACCGTCACCAGCGCCCCGGCCCTCACCCTGACCAAGAGCGCCGCACCCACCCGCGTCGGCACCGTCGGCCAGGTGGTCACCTACTCCTTCCAGGTCACCAACACGGGCAATGTCACCGCCAACTCGCTGGCCATCACCGACGGTCTGGCCGGGCTGTCCGCCATCAACTGCCCGGTGACCACCCTGGCGCCAAAGGCGAGCACCACCTGCACCGCCACCCGGGCCACCACCCAGGCCGACCTGAACCTGGCCTCCGGCACGATCGACAACACCGCGACCGCCACCGCCAAGGATCCCAAGGGTGCTGCGGTCACCTCCAATGCCTCCACGGCCACCGTGACCCTCAACCAGACCCCCGGCCTGGGGATCACCAAGACCGCCAATCCCACCACGGTGAAGGCCGTCGGTGACCAGGTGAACTTCACCATCGTGGTCACCAACTCCGGCAATGTGGATGCCACCAATGTCCGCGTCGCCGACAACCTGATTGCTGCCGCCCAGGTCAACTGCACCCCGGCCCAGGGCAGTACCCTGGCGCCCAAGGCAACCATGACCTGCACCGCCACCCGGGCCACCACCCAGTCCGACCTGAATGCCGGACAGGCGATCAACACCGCGACGGTCACCGGCGCGGCACCCAACGGGTCCGCGATCACGCCGGCCACCGCGAAGGCCACGGTCACTGCCACCCAGCTGCCGGCCATCACATTGGACAAGACCTCCACCACCACGCTGGCCACCGCCGTCGGTCAGGGGATCCAGTACTCCTATCTGGTGACCAACACCGGCAATGTGAACCTCGGCTCGCTGAAGGTCACCGACCCGCACCAGGGGCTGAGCAACATCAACTGCAATGGTGTCAACAGCCTGGCTGTCGGGGCCAGCGTCACCTGCACCGCGACCTATTCGGCCACCCAGGCGGACATGAATGCCGGCAGCATCACCAACAACGCCACGGTCACGTCGGAGAAGCCCGGCGGCAGCACCACCAATGCCGCCGATGACGTCACGGCCACCGACTCCCTGGTGATCGCGACCGAGCAGCGGCCCGACCTGGGCTTTGCCAAGACGGCCAACCAGACCACATACTCGGCCACCGGACGCACCATCACCTACACCTTCTCCGCAGCGAACAGCGGCAATGTGGACATCACCAATGTGCAGATCAAGGATCCGCTGCCCGGTCTGACCGCCCTGACCTGTTCCCCGGCGCTGGGCTCCACCCTGGCGCCCCGGGGCACCATGAGCTGTTCGGCGACCTACGTCACCACCCAGGCAGACCTGGACGCGGGCAAGATCGTCAACACGGCGACGCTCACCGGTCAGGCCCCCGATGGCAGCACCATCACCCGCACCGGCGCGGTCACCATCACCGGGGCGCTGGACTCCAAGCTCACCCTGAGCAAGACCCCCAACCCGGCCAGCATCGCCGCCGCCGGAGACAAGATCACCTACACCTTCGTCGCCACCAATACCGGCAACTCCACCCTCAAGCAGGTCAGCGTCGCTGACACGGACCTGCCGGGGATGAGCGCCATCACCTGCGACGCCACCACCCTGGCCCCCAATGCCAAGACCACCTGTACCGCCAGCTACACCGCCACGCAGGCGGACGTGAACCGCGGGAGCATCCCGAACCTGGCCACCGCCAGCGGCGTCGACCCGACGGGCAAGCAGGTCAGCGGCTCCGCCAATGCCACCGTGACCGTCACCCAGGCCCCGAAGCTGGCCATGGTGAAGACCGCCAGCCGTACCGGCATCGACGCCGTGGGCCAGCCGATCACCTACACCTTCCGGGTCACCAACACCGGCAATGTCACCATCAATGACCTGACCGTCACCGACGCGCTCCGCGGGATCTCCGCGCCCAGCTGCCCCGTGACCACCCTGGCGCCCGGTGCGAGCACCAACTGCACCGCGAACTACACCACCGTCCAGGCCGACCTGGACAATGGCGGGGTCACCAACAGCGCCACCGCCACCGGCACCACCGAGAGCAAGGCCACCGTCCCGCCGGCCACCGCCACGGTGACCGTGCCCGCCAGCCAGACGGCCACCGGGACCTTCAGCAAGACCGCCAGCCCGCTGACCTACAGCCAGGTGGGCGACGAGGTCACCTACACCCTGCGGGTCACCAACACCGGCAATGTCACCGTCGGCGGCGTGCTGATCACCGATGCGGAGCTCCGCAACCGGGTGGGCGCGCTCAATTGCAACATCTACAACAGTTCGGGAACGCTGCTGCGCCCCGGGTCCGGCGCGGTCGCGCTGGCACCGGGGGAGTACAAGGAGTGCCTGGCCACCGTCGCCGTCACCCAGGCGGACCTGAATGCCGGGTCCATCACCAACGTCGCCCAGGTCAACGGCAAGGCACCGGACGGCAGCGCGATGCCCGAGCTGACGGACAGTGCCGTCGTGACGGCGAACGCCCAGCCCGCCATGACCTTCCGGAAGACGTCTGATTCGCCGACGGTCTCCCGCGTGGGCCAGCAGATCGGCTACACCTTCGTGCTCACCAATACGGGCAATGTGGAGCTCACCAATGCCCAGATCAATGACCCGAAGATCCCGACGGCCAACCTGTCCTGCACCCCCGGCCTGGGCTCCACCCTGCAGCCCCGGACGTCGATGACCTGTACTGGCACCTACGCCGCCACCCAGGCGGATCTGGATGCGCAGAAGATCGTCAACGTGGCCACCGGCACCGCCACCGGCGCGGGCAAGCCGCTCAGCGCCACCGACACCAGGACCGTGGACGCCCAGCTGAAGCCGGCCATCGCGCTGGCGAAGTCGGCCACGCCGAACCCCGTCGCGAAGGCCGGCGACGTGGCCACCTTCAACCTGGTGGTGACCAATACCGGCAATGTGACGCTTGACAACATCACCGTCACCGACCCGCTGGCCGGCCTGTCCGCGGTGACTTGCCCCGTGACCACCCTGGCTCCGGGCAAGGACACCACGTGCACGGCCACCATGACCCTCACCCAGGACCAGATCAACTCCGGTCAGGTGACCAATACCGCCTCGGTGACCGGCACCGACCCGGCCGGAACGGCGGTCACCAACACCGCAACGGCGGTGCTGCGCACGAACCAGACCCCCACCCTGACCCTGGCCAAGACCGCCTCGCCCACCCAGGTGGCCAAGGCTGGTGACCCGGTGACCTACACCTTCCTGGTGACCAATACCGGCAATGTGACCATCAATGACCTGGTGGTCAACGACCCGATGTTCACGCCCACCGAGGTTGACTGCTCGGTCACGTCCCTGGCGCCGGGGGCGTCCACCACCTGCACCCACAGTTGGAATGTGACGCAGGCCCAGATTGACCAGCCCAGCTTCACCAACGTCGCCACCGCAACCGGCACCACCGCCAGCGGCGCCACGGTGCCGCCCGCGCAGGGGCAGGCCACCGTGACCACCGACCCGAAGCCGTCCTGGACCTTTGTCAAGACCGCCGACCATGACCAGGTCAACATCATTGGTGACACGGTGACCTACACCCTGGTGGTCACCAACACCGGCAACGTCACCTTGAAGAACGTCTTCATGTCCGATCCGAAGGTGGCCAACCCGTCCACCAACATGCTCTTCGACTGCTACGTGCTCAATGCCGACGGCAGCCGCGCCACCGATGCCCCCGGCGCGATCGACCTGCTTCCCGGCCAACAGAAGGTCTGCCACGGCGCCAAGACCTTCACCCAGCAGGACTTCGAGGTGCCGGACCCGAATGACGCCACGTCCGGCATCGACTGGCCCAACCAGGCCTATGTGAACGCCATCACCCCCGATGGCACGAAGCTGCCCACGCTGAACTCCAGCCCGGCCGCCGACCAGCCCGCCGGCCCGACCACGGTCTACCTGCACCCCAAGCCCGACTTCGACATGGTCAAGACCGCCGATGCGCAGCGCTACTCCCGCGTCGGCCAGGTGATCAACTACACCATCCAGGCCACCAACTCCGGCAATGTGGAGCTGAACAATGTCGCCATCAGCGACAAGAAGCTGGCCGCCGCGAGCTTCCAGTGCTCGCCGGCGATGGGCTCCACCCTGCAGCCGAAGCAGACCATGACCTGTTCCGGTGCCTACACCGTCACCCAGGCCGACATCGACGCCGGGTCCATCACCAATGAGGCCGTCGGGCACGGCACCGACAACCAGGGCGTCACTCACGACGCCAGCGCCGCGGCAGTGCTGACCGTCGTCTACTTCGGCCAGGACGGCATGATGCTGGAGAAGATCGCCGACCCGCGCACGGTGAGCAAGGCTGGTGACGTGGTCACCTACAGCTTCATCGTCACCAACCTGGGCACCGGCCAGATCAACGGCCTGACGGTGAGCGACCCGCTGATCACCAACTCCGGCGGCACCATCAGCTGCCCGGCCACCACCTTGGCCGGTTCCCCGGATGCCACCCGGCCCAGCCAGTTGACCTGCACGGCCAGCTACACGGCCACCCAGACGGACATCGACAACAAGGGCTTCCCCAATACCGCCAGCGCCACCGGCGCCACCGTCAACGGCGGCGTCACCAAGAACCTCAGCTCCGAGGCCTCCGCCCAGGTGCTGGCCAACCACGCCCCGTCGATGACCCTGACCAAGACCGCCACGGTGCGCGACGGTGCCGTGGACACCGCGGGTGACCTGGTGGACTACACCTTCCAGGTGACCAACACCGGCAACGTGGCGTTGAACAGCCTGGCGCTGACCGACGCCATGCCCGGCCTGAGCACGCCCAGCTGCCCGAAGACCGTGCTGCAGCCCAATGAGGAGATGACCTGTACCGCCACCCTGACCGTGAGCCAGGGCCAGCTGGACGGCGGCCAGATCACCAACCGCGCCGTGATCACCGGGCAGGACCTGGACGGCGAGCAGGCCATGGCGCAGGCCACCGCCACGGTGACCGCCACGGCCAAGCCGGCGATCACCTTCGACAAGGCGGCCGACAAGACCGAGATCACCACGGTCGGCGAGGTGGTCACCTACACCTTCACCGGGACCAATACCGGCAATGTCACCCTCTATGGCTGGAAGCTGACCGACGGCCTGAGCGACGCCGCCGGCAACAGCCGGCTGACCGCGGTCAGCTGCCCGCCCGCCAGCAATGTCGCACCGGGGGAGTCCCGCGTCTGCACCGCGCAGCTGGTAGTCACCCAAGCCGACCTGGACGCCGGCACCATCAACAACACCGCCACGGTGAACACGGTGACGGCCGACGGCAAGCCCGGCCCGTCAGGCACCGACACGGTTACGGTCACTGCCACCCAGACGGCCGCGCTGGAGGTCACCAAGACCGTCGACCAGGCCGAGTACGCCACTGTCGGCCAGGCGCTGAACTACTCCATCACGGTCAAGAACACCGGCAACCTGAGCGTGGCCAATGTGCAGCTGGCCGAATCCCTCACCGAAGGGATGGGTGCGCTGAACTGCTCGCCCGCGATCGGCTCGACCCTGGCCAGCGGCCAGAGCATGAGCTGCACCATCAGCAAGACGGTCAGCCAGGCGGATCTGGACGCCCAGAAGATCACCAACGTGGCCACCGCCACCGGCACCACCAGCAAGGGTGAGCTGAGCCAGCCGAGCAATGAGGCCGTCTCCACGGCCAAGCTCGCCCCGGCCATCAACCTCGTGAAGAATGCCAACCCGAAGTCGGCCGACACGGCCGGCACGGTGATCAACTACACCTTCGACGTCACCAACACCGGCAATGTCGCTCTCCAGGGCCCCGCGATCACCGACCAGTTCACCAACCTGGGCGGCGGTGCTGCCCTGCCGGTGACCTGCCCGCAGACCACGCTGGCCGCCGGTGCCACCACGCAGTGCACCGCCAGCTACACCCTCACCCAGGCCGACATCGACGGCGCCCGCCCAGCCGACGGCAAGGGGTTGGAGAACACCGCGACCGTGACGGCCAACGACGTGGCCGGCACGCCGGTCACCGACACCGACAGCACCAGCGTGCAGCTCAACCTGGCCCCGCAGATTGAGGTCAACAAGACCGTGGTGAACCCGGCCACCAATGACGCCACCTACTCCAAGGCCGGCGACACCCTGAACTACACCATCACCGTCACCAATACCGGCAATGTCAAGGTGATCGCGGGACAGCTGACCGACCCGCTGCTGAAGGACATCACCTGCGACGTCTATGAGCTGGCCCCCAAGGGGGTTGCCACCTGTCACGGCACCTATACCGTCGTCCAGAACGACATCGACGACGGCCGAGTGCCCAACACCGCCACCGCCACCGCCACCGACACAGCGGGGACCCCGGTGAAGGCCCAGGGCCGAACCGAGGCCACCGCCGTCAAGAACCCGGCCATCACCCTGGCCAAGGCGGCCGACCCGACCACCGTCGATGCGGTGGGCCAGCAGGTGACCTACACCATGGTTGCCACCAACACCGGCAACACCACCCTCAGCCAGGTCTTCATCGAGGACAAGCTGCCCGGGCTCAGCCTGCCGTTGCACTGCACCATCACCGCGACCGATGGCACCACCCGCCCCGGTTCCGGCCCGATCTCGCTGACGCCCGGTGAGATCAAGACCTGCACCGCCACCCGGTTGGCCACCCAGGCCGACCTCGACGCCGGCCAGGTGACCAATACCGCCTCGGTCACCGCGGCGGAGTTGGACAAGCCGGTCACCGCCCAGGCCACCGTGCGCGCGACGCAGCGCGGCCAGCTGACCACCACCAAGACCGTGGACCGGCAGACCTATGCGGCCGTCGGCGACGTGCTGACCTACACCATCGGGGTGACCAACACCGGCAACACCACCGTCAGCAATGTGCAGCTGGCCGAATCCATCCCCGTCGAGGGCACCACCTGTGATCCTGCGCTGGGCTCCAGCCTGGCGTCGGGCGCAGTGATGAACTGCACCGTGAAGCACACCGTCACCCAGGCGGATCTGGATGCGGGCAGCATCAGCAATGTGGCCACCGCCTCCGGCAAGGACCCCAACGGCACCACCGTCGAGGACCCCTCGGACCCAGCCACCTCCACCGCCCAGCTGGATCCGGCGCTCACCGTCACCAAGACCGGCACGCCCAGCACCGTCAACGCGGCCGGGCAGACCATCACCTGGGACTTCGTGGTGCGCAACACCGGTAACGCCACCCTGTACGACGTGGTGCTGACCGACACCAAGCAGGGAATCTCCGCCATCACCTGCCCCGGCGCCAGCGCGCCCTACACCCTGGCCCCGGGCAAGGAACTGACCTGCCAGGCGAGCTATGTGGTCACCCAGGACGACATCGACCAGGCCAATGCGGCCGCCACGCCGCCCATCGGCGTCGCGAACCACGTCGACGTGACCGCACACGACGTGAACAACAAGCAGGCCACCGGCAGCGCCGACGCCCAGGTGACCGTGAAGCACGAACCGGCCATCACACTCGACAAGACGGTCAGCCCGGAGACCTTCACGGGGCCGGACCAGGAGTTCACCTACACCTTCGTGATCACCAACACCGGCAATGTGATGCTGAAGGGCATCACCCTGACCGACCCGCTGCCGCGAATGGGCACCTTCACCTGCGACCGGGACCTGCCCACCGCCGAGCTGGAGGTGGGTGAGAAGATCACCTGCACCGCCACCCGTACCGCCCTGCAGACCGGTGTGGACTTGGGCAAGATCACCAACGTCGCCACCGTCACCGCGGTCGACGCCGACGGTGGGATCTCCGTCAACGACTCCGACGACGCGGTGGTGACCGCCACGCAGACGCCGGGCATGACCCTGGCCAAGAGCGCCGACCGGACCACCGTGAATGCCGTGGGCGACGTGATCACCTACACGCTGACCATGAAGAACACCGGCAATGTCACGCTGAACAATGTCGTGATCGACGACCCGAAGGTGGACGCCGGCAGCTACAACTGCACCGTGCTGGACGCGAAGGGCGCCGAGGTCGCCGGCTCCAGCACCGCGGGTGTCGAGCCCGGCGGTCAGAAGATCTGCACCGCCACCCACACCACCACCCAGGCCGACATCGACGCCGGCAGCGTGGTCAACACCGCCGTCGTCAACGCCGCCGGCCCCAGCGGAGCCCTGCCCGCCGAGCCGTCGAATGAGGTGGTCGTCGAGGCCATTCAGGGCGCCGGGATCAAGCTCGTCAAGAGCGCCACCCCGACCCGCGTCGCGGCCGCCGGCGACACCGTCTCCTACACCTTCACCATCACCAACACCGGCACCACCAGCCTGAACAACATCCAGCTCACCGATCCGCTGCCCGGGCTGTCACCCTTCGACTGCGACCTGCCGCTGGGCGGCAGCCTGGCCCCGGCCGGCGAGATGCACTGCACCGCCAGCCGCCAGGTGACCGAGCCAGAGATGAACCAGGACACCATCCTCAACACGGCCACGGCCACCGGCACGAGCCCCGGCCCCAAGGGCGGGCCGGTGACCTCCCAGAGCACCGCCACCGTGATCCCGGTGCACAAGCCGTCGCTGGGTCTGGACAAGACCCATGACGTGGCCTCCGTGACCAAGGCCGGGGACCCGGTGACCTACACCTTCACTGTCACCAACACCGGCAATGTGGCGGTGGACCAGATCGCCGTCGCTGACCCGCTGCTGGGCGCCAGCCCGATCACCTGCCAGGCAACCCGCCTGACGGTGGGGGCCAGCACCACCTGCACCGGCAAGTACACCGCCACCCAGGCCGACATCGACGGGGGTCGGATCCTCAACACCGCCACCGTCACCGGCGTCGACACCCTGGGCGGAGACCCGGTGACCCCCGGCAAGGATTCCGACGAGGTGCCGGTGACCCAGACCCATGCTCTGGCCATCACCAAGACCGCCGTCAGCCCCGGGCCGCTGAAGCTGGGCGACCCCGGCGAGTTCAAGATCGTGGTCACCAACACCGGTACCACCACCATCACCGATGTCACGGTGACCGAGGACGACTTCCTCTACCCAGGGGCGACGTTGAGTTGCCTGCCCGCCCAGGGGTCCAGCCTCGCGCCGCAGCAGACGATGACCTGCAAGGCCGTTCGGATCACCGACCAGGACGCCATCGACTTCGGCGTGCTGGAAAACCGTGCCGCCGTCAGCGGTACCGACCCGAACGGCAACCCGGTCGAGGCCACCTCCGAGGTGGCGCAGATCCCCACCGAGCAGGGCACCCTGACGCTGGGCTTCACCAAGACCCCGTCGGTCACCACGGTCACCCAGGTGGGCCAGCAGGTCACCTACACCATGGTGGGCAAGAACACCGGCACCAAGACCCTCTACGGCGCAGACATCACCGACGACAGCCTGCCCGGCCTCTCGGCGCTGAACTGTGACTTCGAGTCCGCCAGTTACTTGCGGCCCGGGCAGACCTTCACCTGTACCGCCAGCTACACCGTGACCCAGGCCGACCTGGACCGAGGCAGCATCCAGAACACCGCGCTGCTGGACGGCTACGAGGCCACCGCCGACGCCTACGACTACCGGGAGCTGAACGCCCCGGCCACCGTGACCGCGGCGGCCGCTCCCAAGCTGACCCTGGCCAAGACCGCCGACCACACCACAGTCTCCGCCGCCGGCGAGCCGGTGGTCTACACCCTGAGCCTGCGCAATGACGGCAATGTCACCGCCAAGGGCGCCACCATCACCGACCAGCTGCCGAACCTGGGTGCGCTGAACTGCACCCGGGCCGACGGGTCCGTGGCCACCCTCCCGGCCGATCTGGCGCCGGGCGAGGGCATCACCTGCCAGGCCGGCTACACCACCACCCAGGCCGACATGGACAAGGGCAGCATCATCAACAATGCCCAGGCCACCGCCACCACCCCGACGGGTGCCGCGATCACCTCGAACCAGGCCAGCACCACGGTCATCACCGAGAACCGGCCCGGCCTGCAGGTGGCCAAGACCACCACCACGACGCTGATCCGCCAGGCGGGGGAGAAGGTGCCCTTCACCATCACCGCGAAGAACACCGGCAATGTGTCCTATACCAACGTCCAGGTGGCCGACTCCCTGCCGCTGGACGGGCCGCTGACCTGCACCCCGGCCCTGGGTTCCACCCTGGCGCCGCAGCAGACCATGACCTGCACGGGCAGCTACACCGCCACCCACACCGACCTGATGCAGACCGGCATCACCAACGTCGCGACCGTTACCGGAACCGACCCCAAGGGCAATGTCCAGTCCGAGGAAGGGTCGGTCAACGTCCCGGCCGTCTACAACCCCAAGTTGGAGTTCACCAAGTCCGTCCAGGCGCCCGCCAACTGGGGCGTCGGGGACACCCTCAACTACACCCTCCACGTGCAGAATGTGGGCAACATTGATGCCTACTACATCAATGCCGTGGACACCATGGCCGACCTGTCCGCCATCACCTGCACCGTGGACGGCACCAACATCGACGTCCCGCAGAACTACAACGTGGCCATGAAGCCCGGCATGGGGGCCACCTGCAAGGCCACTTACACGATCAAGCAGTCCGACGTCGACCGTGGCCTGGTGAACAACACTGCCACGCTCAATGCCAAGGAGGTGGATGGCCATGCCTTCCCCACGGAGGTGGCCTCTGCCCGCACGGAGAGCAAGCACACCGCCTCGATCGCCTTGGACAAGCACGCATCGGTGACCCAGGTCAGCGCGGTTGGCCAGAAGGTGGACTACTTCTTCGACATCACCAACACCGGTGAGCTGAGCGTCTCCGGCGGGCAGATCGTCGACGAGCTGCCCGGGCTGTCCGGGATCAGCTGTGACGCCTACGGGCTGGAGCCCGGTGGCGTCGCCCACTGCAAGGCCGATTATGTGGTGACCCAGGCGGATCTGGACCGGGGCTACCTGGACAACACCGCCACCGTCCAGGCCCGCGACCCGCAGGGCAATGTGGTGGGCCCGATCAGTGACACCAATCACATCGCGGCCGTGGGCACTCCCCAGTTGACCCTGGTCAAGGACTCCAAGAGCTCCGAGGTGGTCAAGGCCGGTGAGGTGCTGCAGTTCACCATCATGGTGACCAATACCGGCACCGTCACCGCGCACGACGTGCAGGTGGACGATCCGAACACCACGCTCACCGGCTGTGACCTGAAGGCCCCCGTGGCCCTGGCGCCCGGTGCCAGCATGAACTGCACCGTGGAATACACCGTCACCCAGGACGACATCAACCGTGGCCAGGTGCTCAACGTGGCCACCGCCACCGGCCTGGACCCGGCCAACAAGCCGATCCCGCCGGCCCAGGGCAGCAAGACGGTGCCCGCTCTGCGCAATTCCCAGGTTGACCTGGTCAAGAGCGCCAGCCCCGCCACCTACTCGACCGCTGGGCAGGAGGTCACCTACACCTTCACCACCACCAACACCGGCAACACGTCGGTGCAGGGCGTCACCGTCAGCGACCCGATCGACGGACTGTCCGCACTGACCTGCACGCCGGCGGCGGGAGCCACCCTGGACCCGGGCCAGCAGCAGACCTGCACCGCCACCCGTGCCATCACCCAGGCGGACCTGGATGCGGGAAGCGTGCTGAACACCGCGACGGTGCACGCCGAGAATGTCGGCGGCAACCCGGCCGATCCGGCCGACGACCTGACGGACACCGCCGATGCCAAGATCACCGGCGAGAACAAGCCCGCTCTGAGTCTGACCAAGCAGGCCGACAAGCAGACCGTCACCACCTTGGCCGATGTGATCACCTACACCTTCGTCGCCAAGAACACCGGCAACGTCACCATCCACGACGTCGTGGTCTCCGACCCGAAGACCGGTCAGGGCATGACCCCGATCCAGTGCCCGAAGAAGGTGCTGGCCCCGCAGGAGTCCATGACCTGTACCGCCACCTTCACTCCGGCCCAGATCGACCTGGACCGCGGCACCATTCCCAACACCGCCACCGTGGCCGGCCTCGATCCGACCGGCTCGGCCGTGAAGCCCGGGGAGGGCTCCACCACGGTGGGCGTGACCCAGCAGCCCGCCTTCGGGCTGGCCAAGACGGCCGACCACACCCTGGTCACCACCGCGGGTGAGCGGGTGCTGTACACCTTCATCGGCACCAACAACGGAACCGTCACGCTGCACGGCGTGACGATCACCGATCCGTTGCCCAACCTGGAGCCGATGGACTGCTACCCGCGAATGCCCGCCACCCTGCCGCCCGGCGAGAAGCTGGTCTGCCGCGCCTACTACTCCGTCACCCAGGCGGATCTGGATGCGGGCTCGGTCACCAACACCGCCACCATGAACGGCCTCGATCCGAAGGATCAGGCGCTGGCTCCGGTGACCGACGACGAGATCATCTACACCGTTCCCTCGGACACCACGATGTCGCTGACCAAGAATGCCGACGCCACCGAGATCACGGCCCCCGGACAGGTGGTGAACTACACCTTCGAGATCAGCAATGTCGGCAACCAGAGCACTGCCGACGTGGTGCTCAGCGACGAGCTGACCGGGCTGGGCCCGATCACCTGTCTGGATGACGGCGGGGTCTCCCACCCGATGCCCGAGGACGGCGTGCCGCTCACCCTGGCCCCCGGGGAGAAGCGGGTCTGCACGGCCGCCTACACCGTTACCCAGGCCGACATCGACCGCGGCGAGCTGTACAACGTCGCCACTCTGAACGCCAACCTGGGCGGCAAGCCGATCACCCCGCTGCGCGCCGACAAGCGCCTGCTGGGCACTCAGAAGCCGGGCCTGACGGTGGCCAAGACCAGCTCCGTGCAGACCATCACGGCCGCCGGCCAGCCGGTGCGCTACACCTTCACCCTGACCAATGGCGGCAATGTCACCGCCCGCAACCTGAGCCTGACCGACCCGCTGGCAGGCCTGACCAACCACGCCTGCACCATCGACGGTGCCACGGTGCCGGTGACGGTGAATGGGGCCACGGTGACGCTGACGGGTGCCAGCCTGGCGCCCCAGCAGCAGGCCGTCTGCACCGCCGACTACGTCACCACCCAGGCCGACATTGACCGCGGCACCCTGAGCAATGCCGTGGCGGTCAACGGCAACGACCCGGGCAACAACCCGCTCACGGGCAAGGACAAGGTGGACATCCCCGCCAAGCCGGCCAGCGGCGTCAGCTTCACCAAGACCGCGGACAAGCCGGTCGTCAAGCCCGGTGAGGTGCTCACCTACACCTTCACCATGACCAACAATGGCCAGGTCAGCGCCACCATCAGCTCCCTGACCGACCAGCTGGCGGGGCTGTCCACGCCGACCTGTGACAAGGCGCTGCCCGTCGTACTGGCACCGCAGGAGAGCAATGTCTGCCACGCCAGCTACCCGGTCTGGCAGCAGGATGCCGAGGTGGGCACCGTCACCAATGGCGCCTACATCAAGGCCAGCGACCCGCTGGGCGTCGAGATCCCGACCCCCGTGGCCAGCGTCGTGACCCCGGTCACGCCCAGCCCGGCCGCCACCCTGACCAAGGACGGCAGCCTGGTGGACAGCAATGGCGACGGCACCGGCACCGTCGGGGAGACCATCAACTACACCCTCGTCGTCACCAACACCGGAGATGTCACCCTCAAGGGCGCGGTGCTGGAGGATCCGCTGCTGCCCGCCCTGACCTGCAGCCCGGCCCAGAGCGAGCCTCTGGCCCCCAAGGCCACCCGCACCTGCACCGGCGCGCACGTGATCACCCAGGACGAGGCCGCCAGCGGCAATGTGCACAATGTGGCCACCCTGAGCGGGCCGCAACTCGCCGCGCCGGTCACCGCCACTCATGACCAGCCCACCGGGGTGACCCCTGCCCTGAAGCTGGAGAAGTCGAACAGCCTGGTGGACACCAATGGCGACCAGCTGGGCACCGTGGGGGAGACCATCAACTACACGATCATCGCCCGCAACATCGGCGATGCCGTGCTCACCAATGTCACCGTCAGTGATCCGATGCTGCCCGACCTGACCTGCACCCCGGCGCAGGACCAGCCGATCGGCGTGGACGAGTTCCGCACCTGCACCGGTTCCCACGTGATCACCGAGGCCGACGTGCTGGCCGGCAGCGTGAAGAATGTCGCCACCGGGAAGTCCCCGCAGCTGCCCCAGGACTCGACGTCGAACGAGACCGAGGTCAAGACCAAGGCCAATGCGCACGCCCAGTTCGTGAAGAGCGCCGCCCTGGCCGACACCAACAATGACGGCGTCGGCACCGTGGGGGAGACGATCAACTACACGATCATCACCACCAATGACGGCGACGTCACCCTGACCGGGCTCTCGGTCACCGACCCGATGCTGCCGACCCTGACCTGCACCCCGCTGCAGACCGCTCCGCTGCCCGTCGGCCACGTGCGCACCTGCACCGGCACGCACGTGGTCACCCAGGCCGACGTCGAGGCCGGGCCGGTGGTCAACACGGCCACCCTGACCGGCTCGCAGATCCCGACGGCGACCTCCACCGCCATCGTGCCCACCGGCGGCAATCCCGACGCCAGCATCAAGAAGAGCCACGTGCTGGCCGACACCAATGGCGACGGTTTCGGCACCGTCGGGGAGACGGTGAACTACACCGTCACCGTGACCAACACTGGCGACGTCCGACTGACCGGTCTGACGGTGAATGACCCGATGCTGCCCGCCCTGGCCTGCACCCCGGCGCAGGACCAGCCGCTGGATCCCGGCGCCGTGCGCACCTGCACCGGCAGCCACGTGATCACCTCGACCGACGCCGAGGCGGGCCACGTCACGAATGTGGCCACCGTCAACGGCCCGCAGGTGCCCCTCAAGCCGTCGGATCCCGACGTGCTCAAGGTCACCCCGAAGCCGTCCGCCACGCTCACCAAGGTGCCTGCCCTGGCCGACACCAATGGCGACGGCGTGGGCACCGTGGGGGAGACCATCACCTACACCCTGACCGTGACCAACACCGGCGACGTCGAGCTGCGCAACCTGCAGCTGACCGACCCGATG
This sequence comes from Luteococcus sp. H101, assembly GCF_038433155.1. Classification (NCBI taxonomy): domain Bacteria; kingdom Bacillati; phylum Actinomycetota; class Actinomycetes; order Propionibacteriales; family Propionibacteriaceae; genus Luteococcus; species Luteococcus sp. H101. The sequence continues at coordinate 57,202 of NZ_JBCDMW010000019.1, read as the reverse complement.
CTGCCGGCCCTGACCTGCACCCCGGCCGAGTCCGAGGCGCTGCCGGTGGGCGGCGTGCGCACCTGCACCGGTGCGCACCTGGTCACCGAGGCCGACGTGGTGGCCGGTGCGGTGAACAACACCGCCACCCTGGCCGGGCCGCAGCTGCCCGCACCGCTGACCGACAGCGCGACAGTGCCGACCGGGGCCAACCCGAAGGCCACCGTGACCAAGGACCATCAGCTGGCCGACACCAATGGTGACGGAGTGGGTACCCCGGGCGAGACGGTGACCTACATTGTCCGGATCACCAACACTGGTGACGTGGCCCTGACCCAGATGACGGTCACCGACCCGATGCCAGGCCTGACGCTGACCTGCGATCCGACGCTGGACCAGCCGCTGGCCGTGGGCGCGGTGCGCACCTGCACCGGCACCCACGTGATCACCGCCGCAGAGGCCGTGGCTGGCACGGTCAAGAATGTGGTGACCGTCACCGCTCCCGGGCTGCCGGAGAACCCGTCGGACGACGACGAGGTGATCACCAAGCAGAACCCGAACGCCACGCTGGCCAAGACCGCCGAGCTGCCCAATGGGGCGACGGTGGCGCACGTCGGCGACCCGATCAGGTACACGATCACCCTGACGAATACCGGTGACGTGCCGTTGACCGACGCCACGGTCTCGGACCCGATGCTGACCGACCTGGTGTGCGCCCCGGCGCAGGACCAGCCGATCGCGGTGGGTGGCAAGCGGGTCTGCACCGGCACCCACGTGGTGACGGCCGACGATGCGCTGAACGGTCTGGTGAAGAACATCGCCAGCGCCACCAGCTCCACCATCGGGCGGATCGACACCCAACACACCGAGCTGGTGGAATCCCGGCCGGATGCCAGCATCAACAAGGTGGCCACGCTGGACGACACCAATGCCAATGGCGTGGGCAATGTGGGGGAGAACATCCGCTACACCATCACGCTGACCAACACCGGCGACGTCCCGCTGAGCGACGTGGTGATCAACGACCCGATGCTGCCGCAGCTGACCTGCACCCCGGCACTGACCGAGACCATCCCAGTGCTCGGCCAGGTGGTGTGCACCGGTGACCACGTGATCACCGAGGCCGATGCCCAGGCCGGCGCGGTGAACAACATCGTCACCGCCAAGGTGCCGGGCGTCCCAACGGACCCGTCGGATCCCGAGGTGGTGCGCACCGAGCCCAAGCCGGCCGTCGAGTTCGACAAGCAGGCCAGCCTGGTGGACGCCAACGGTGACCACACCGGCAGCGTGGGGGAGACCATCAACTACACCCTCACCATCCGCAACACCGGTGACGTGGCGCTGGTCAACCTGACCATCGACGACCCGATGCTGCCGCAGCTGGACTGCGTGCCCGCGATGAGCGAGCCGCTGGCCAAGGGGGCGGTGCGCACCTGCACCGGCACCCACCTGATCACCCAGGCCGACGCCCTGGCCGGTTCCGTGGTGAACACCGCGACGCTGACCAGCCCGCAGATCCCCGGCATCCCGCCGAAGACCGCGGTGGTGCCGACCCGGCCCAATGCCAGCCTGACGCTGACCAAGTCGCCCAACCTGGCCGACACCGACGGCGACGGCTACGGCTCGGTGGGGGAGACCATCACCTACACCGTGACCGTCACCAACAATGGCGACGTGGCGCTGGATGACCTCGTCGTCGCCGACCCGCTGCTGACCGACCTCACCTGCGCCACCACCGGCGCGCTGAAGCCCGGCGAGACCCGCAGCTGCACCGGCACCCACGTGGTCACCCAGGCGGATGCCCTGGCCGGCCAGGTGGTCAACACCGCCAATGCCACCAGCAGCCGCACCGGCAAGGTGCCGTCGCCGACCGTCGTCGTCAAGACCAGGCCGAAGCCCGGCAGCACCCTGGTGAAGTCGGTCTCCGACGCCAATGGCGACGGGATCGGCCAGGTGGGCGAGACGCTGACCTACACGCTGACCCTGACCAACCGGGGCGACGTGCCGCTGGTCGACGCCGTGGTCACCGACCCGATGCTGGGCGACTCGCTGACCTGCACCCCGGCGCAGGACCAGCCGCTGCCCGCGGGCGCCGTGCGCACCTGCACCGGCACCCACGTCGTGACCGAGGCGGAGGCGCTGGCCGGTTCCATCCGGAATGTGGCCACGCTGCACGTGCCCGGCCAGCCCGACCTGCCGGCCGACGCGATCATCACCACCAACCCGGCCAAGAGCGCGACCATCAAGAAGAAGGCCGAGTTGCAGGACACCAATGGTGACAAGCTGGGCCAGCCCGGCGAGGTGGTCAACTACACCATCACCGTTACCAACACCGGCGATGTCACCCTGACCGGCCTGAAGGTCAACGACCCGATGCTGCCGCAGCTGACCTGCACCCCGGCCGAGTCCGAGCCGCTGCCGGCCAAGGCGGTGCGGATCTGCACCGGATCCCACACCATCACCGAGGACGAGGCCAGGGCCGGATCGCTGAAGAATGTGGCCACCCTGACCGGTGGCGACATCCCCGACCCGGGCCCCGGCAGCGGCGAGGTGCCCACCGGCACCAACCCGAAGGCCACCGTGGTCAAGGAGCACCAGCTGGCCGACACCAATGGCGACGGCGTGGGCTCGGCCGGTGAGGCCGTGACCTACATCATCCGGATCACCAACACCGGCAATGTGTCGCTGCGCAACATGACGGTCAAGGACCCGATGCCCGGCCTGGTGCTGACCTGCGATCCGTCGCTGGACCAGCCGCTGGCCGTGGGCGCGGTGCGCACCTGCACCGGCACCCACGTCATCACCGAGGCGGAGGCCAAGGCCGGATCGGTGAAGAATGTGGTGACCGTCACCACCCCGGACCTGCCCCAGGATCCGACGGGTGAGGACACCGTCATCACCAAGCCCAACCCGAATGCGACGCTGGTCAAGACCGCCGAGCTGCCCAATGGGGCGACGGTGGCGCACGTCGGGGACACGATCAAGTACACGATCACGTTGACCAACACCGGTGACGTGCCGTTGACCGACGCCACGGTCTCGGACCCGATGCTGACCGACCTGGCCTGCACTCCGGCGCAGGACCAGCCGATCGCGGTGGGTGGCAAGCGGGTCTGCACCGGTACCCACGTGGTGACGGCCGATGATGCGCTGAACGGTCTGGTGAAGAACATCGCCAGCGCCACCAGCTCCACCGTCGGGAAGATCCCGGATGCCGAGAAGATCGTCACCGTGATCCCGCGGCCGGATGCCGAGGTGGTCAAGCAGGGCGTGCTGGACGACACCAATGGTGACAAGGTCGGCAGCCTGGGCGAGACGATCAACTACACCATCACCGTCACCAACACCGGCGACGTGCCGCTGACCAAGGTCACCGTCATCGACCCGATGCTGCCCCAGCTCACCTGCACCCCGGCGCAGGACCAGCCCATCCCGGTGGGCGGATCCCGGGTCTGCACCGGTGCACACGTGATCACCCTGGCCGATGTCCAGGCTGGCTCGGTGGCCAATGTGGCCACCGCCACCGGCCCGCAGTGGCCGCACGACCCGACTGGCTCGACCATCATCCCGACCGACCCGAAGCGCGACGTCGAGATCAAGAAGTCGGCCGAGCTGCAGGACACCAATGGCGACGGTCTGGGCCAGGCTGGCGAGGTGGTGAAGTACACCATCACCGTCACCAACACCGGCGAGATCGTGCTCAACGGCCTGGTGGTCAGCGACCCGTTGCTGCCCAACCTGACCTGCACCCCGGCGCAGGACCAGCCGCTGCCGATCGGCGCGGTGCGGACCTGCACCGGTGAGCACACCATCACGGAGGCGGAGGCCGCCAGTGGCAGACTGCGCAACACCGCCACCGTGAAGGGCCCCGGCGTCGACCCGCACGACAGCTCGGTGGACCTGGAGACGTCGGTGATTCCGACGCCCACGCCGACGCCCGTCGAGACGCCGAGCGACACCCCGTCGCCGACGCCGGTTGAGACGCCGAGCGACATCCCGTCGCCGACGCCGGTTGAGACGCCGAGCCCGACGCCGGTCGAGACGCCGACTCCGTCAGAGACCCCGTCTCCCACGCCGACGCCGAGTGAGACGCCGGTTGACACCCCGTCGCCGACGCCGAGCCCGAGCGAGACCCCCGCGCCGAGCCCGTCGCAGACGCCCACGCCGCCCGTCGTGCCGCCCACGACCCCGGCCCCCAGCGTGACCCCGACCCCGCCGGTGGTCCCGCCGACCCAGCAGCCGTCGACCCAGCAGCCGGGCCCGGCCCCGACGTCGAGCAACCCGACGTCCCCGGCCCCGGTCAACCCGACCGTCCAGCAGACCAGCCCGGCCCCGGCCCCCGCGCCGGTGGTTCGTCCGGTGCCGCCCACGGCGCCGGTGGCCAACACCGGCTCGGACGTCTCACCGTGGATGTTGATTCTGGGCTTGCTGTCCACGATTGCTGGCATCATGCTGATTGCACGAAAGGACAAGGAGAACTCGTGACCACTTCCCCCAACCTCCCCCTGGCCCGCCGCGGCCTGGCGGTGCTGGCCTGCGCGACCGTCGCCCTCGGTGGCCTGGCCGGCTGCTCCAACAAGGACGGCGAGGCCGAAAGCAGCCCGTCGGCGACGGCACCCACCGTCGCCTCCGCGCCGCTGCCCAAGGAGCCCACCTTCAACAAGACCCCCGTCGGGGCGGTCTCCGACGTCAAGATCACCGAGTGCGGCCTGGAGAAGGGCAACCAGACCGCCAAGCTGGAGCTGACCAATTCGGCCAAGAAGCCGCGGGACTACTCGATCATGGTGATCTGGCTCAAGAATGACTCCGGCACCCCGCTGGGCTCCGGCCTGGTGAAGCAGGAGGCCGCGGCGCCGGGCAAGAAGGTTGAGCTGACCGCCAAGGGCAAGGTGGTGGACAAGGCCGATCGCTGCGTCCTGCGCGTGCTCGCGGGAGACCTCAAGTAGTGGCTTCCGCCACCCGTGGTGCCACCCGGGTCGGCCGTCGTCGTCGCTGGACGCCGTCGCGCTGGCTCGGGTTGGTGCTGCTGCTCGTCGGCCTGGGCATCCTGGGCTGGGCGGGCTGGCAGTTCTTCGGCACCAATGTCGCCGCCCGCAAGGCCGCCAGCCAGGAGACCCAGACGCTGCGGTCGCAGTGGCAGGCCGCCGGCAAACCAGCCGCCAGCGGCAACCCGACGGCCGCGCCCGTCGCCGGAGGGGACGGGATGGCGCTGCTGTGGATCCCGGATCTGGGGGCCAGCTACGAGTGGCCGATCCTGGCCGGCACCGACGCCGAGGTGTTGGGAAAGGGCGTCGGCTGGTATGAGAAGAGCGCCCGGCCGGGTCAGGTGGGCAATTTCGCCATCGCCGGCCACCGGGTGACCCACGGCGAGCCCTTCCGTCGCCTGCTGGAGTTGAGGAAGGGCTCCGAGGTGGTGGTGGAGACCCGGGAGGCCACGTACACCTACCTGTTGGACAATGCGCCCTCGGAGCTGACCGTGCAGGACACCGACGGCTGGGTGCTGGACCCGGTTCCCGGCAAACCCAGCGCCACCCCCAATCGGGCCCTGATCACCCTGACCACCTGCCAGGACCTGTTCCACTCGCCCGACCGCTCCGTGGCCTTCGGGCACCTGGTCAAGACCGAGCCCAAGTAGCCTCGGGCCTGCAGACCTCCCGGGACCACAGTCCGTCGGCCCACGGTGTTGCACCTCTCGTCGGGGCGGCGGTGGGTCTCAGAGCCCCAGGTCCGCCAGCCCCAGCGCGTAGCGGTACTCCAGCCCAGCGGCCTCGATGGCCTCCTTGGCGCCGGTATCGCGGTCCACGATGCAGGAGACGCCCACCACCGTGGCGCCGGCCTCGCGCAGCGCCTCGACGGCGGTCAGAGCGGAGCCACCCGTCGTGGAGGTGTCCTCCACCACCAGCACGGTGCGGCCGCTGACCTCGGTGCCCTCGATCCGGCGCTGCATGCCGTGCGCCTTCTCCGCCTTGCGCACCACGAAGGCGTCCAGCCGGCCACCGTCGTGCGCGGCGGTGTGCAGCATGGCGACGGCAATCGGGTCGGCGCCCAGGGTGAGCCCGCCCACCGCGTCGAAGTCCCAGTCCGCCACCAGGTCCCGCATCACCCGGCCGACCACCGGGGCGGCGGCGCCGTCCAGGGTGACCCGGCGCATGTCGACGTAGTAGTCGGCCTCCTTGCCGCTGGCCAGGGTGACCTTGCCATGCACCACGGCCAGGGTCTTGACGTGTTCGATGAGCTCTTCGCGATCGGTCATGGCTTCACAGTAGTGGCTGAGCGACGGCTGACTACGCGGTGGGCGTAGCCTGCTTTCCGCGTCGGGACCCGAGGCACCCGTTAGTGTGAAGGCATCAATTCCCAGACCCTGCTGTCCCAAGAATCCCGGAGTAGACCATGTGGACCCTTCTGCTGATCGTGCTCGGCCTGCTGGTGCTGGCCGGCATCCTGTTCATCGCGCCCTACAACGGATTCGTGCGGCAGCGCAATGTGATCCAGGAGTCCTGGCGTCAGGTCGACGTCGAGCTGAACCGTCGCTATGAGCTGCTGCCCAACCTGGTGGAGACGGTGCGGGCCTACGCCGGGCACGAGCGCAACACGCTGGAGGAGATCACCAAGCTGCGCAGCCAGGCGATGGCCCTGTCCCAGGGGGGCTCCACCGAGGCCGATCCCCAGCGGGCGAATGTCGAGGCGCAGCTGTCCGGCGCCGTGCGCAACATGATGGTCAGCGTCGAGGCCTACCCGGAGCTGCGAAGCAACCAGAACTTCCTGGAGCTGCAGCGCCAGCTGGCCGAGACCGAGGACCGGATTGCCGCCGGCCGTCGCTTCTACAACGCCAATGTGCGGGCCTACAACACCAAGGTGGAGTCGGTGCCCAGCAACATCGTCGCCAACATGTTCCACTTCGAGAAGGCCACCTACTTCGAGGTGAACGACGCCGCCGTGCGACAGGCCCCCGACGTGAACTTCGGTGAGATCAGCTACCGCGGCGACGCTCCGCAGCAGCACAACCCGGGCGTGAACCAGGCGGCCCCCACCGCCAGCAATGAGCTGCCCAATCCGCAGGCCCAGCAGGCACAGCAGCCGGTCACGTGGGACCAGCCGCAGCAGCAGCCCCAGGGCCAGCCGCAGCAGCAGCCCCAGAACCCGGGTCAGCAGGCCTGATCCCATCCCCTGGCCTCACCTCCCTGGCCCCAGTTCACCGAATGGCCCCGTCCCCTCCACGCGAGGGGGGCGGGGCCATTCGTCGTGTGCCCCTCCGTCGTGTGCCCCTCCGTCGTGTCCCCCTCGCCGTGTCCCCGGGGCCCAGATCCCCACTGTGCAGCCGTTAGGTCTTGGGGCAGCTGCTGGAGTGGCTGCCCGGACACGTAATGGCTGCGCAGTGGATTCAGGGACGGGATTCTCGCGGGTTTCTCCGCGGTGGGGGTGGACCACCGGACCATCCGGGCTGTGCGGGAGCGGGTCATCAGTCGTGTTCCCCTCGTCGTGTGGCCTCGGGCCGCAGATCCCCACTGTGCAGGCGTTAGCTCTTGGGGCAGCTGCTGGAGTGGCTGCCCGGACACGTAATGGCTGCGCAGTGGATTCAGGGACGGGATTCTCGGTGGGGGACCAGGCGACGGGTTTCTCCGCGGTGAGGTTGAGCGAGGGACCCTCCTCTCTGGCCGGGACTGCAGCAGTGCTGCGACGGGGTCTGGCCACGCCCACGGTGTTGTCCGTTTGTTGTCCGGGTGTTGTCCGCTCTTGTGCTGGCGCGGGGCAGGGCCGTGGACTTCTGCCATGGACACGGACGCGACGGAGCCACGAACGACCCAGCAATGGTTGGCGGAGGGGCGCACGCCCGCGGACCTGCGTCGGCCCGTGGCGGCGGGGGAGTTGGTTCACCTGCGTCGCGGGGCCTATGTCCAGCAGACGGCCAAGACCAAGGAGGAGCGGCACCGGCAGCTGATCGATGCCACCGCCCCCGGGCTGACGGATGCGGTTCTCAGCCACTACTCGGCGGCGGTGGTCCACGGCCTGCTGTTGCCGCATGGCCCGTCACAGGAGGTGCAGGTGATCCGCTCCCGCACCTCCCGCGGTGGGGGCACCAAACGGGGCCCGCTGCACGTCCACGTCGCCCGATTGCCCCCGGAGGACATCACCATGGTGGACGGCCTGGCGGTCACCACCCGGGCCCGCACCCTGGTGGACCTGGCCTGCCGGATGACCTTCGACGCCGCCGTGGTCACCCTCGATGCCGGGCTCCGCCATCCCGAGGGGCGCGGCCGCGAATCAGCCGCGATGCGTCAGCAGGTAGAGGCGGTGCTGTCCCGGATGGGGCGGGTCCCCGGCATCAAGAAGGCGCGCGACGCCGTGGCTTTCGCCGACGGGCGGGCGGAGAGTCCGCTGGAGAGCCGCAGCCAGCTGGTGCTGTGGCGAGAGGGGATTGCTCCGCCCGAGCTGCAGTACGTCGTGCGCGACCAGTCCGGCCGGGAGATTGCGCGGCTGGACTTCGCGTGGCCGGAGCACAAGGTCTATGGGGAGTGCGACGGCAAGGTGAAGTACACCACCCTGCTGCGCGACGGGGAGACACCCGGAGACGTCGTGATGCGGGAGAAGCGGCGGGACAATCTGCTGACCGACTTGGGCTGGCGTGCGGTTCGGTGGCAAGACCTCGACCTCCAACGGCCGAAGGTGCTGGCAGGGCGGGTGCGTCGGGCCCTGGCGGGTGCCTGAGTCCGGTCAGGTCCCCACTGTGCAGCCGTTAGGTCTTGGGGCAGCTACTGGAGTGGCTGCCCGGACACGTATTGGCTGCGCAGTGACTCCGGGCTGGGGGCATCCGGTCGGTGAGGGGCGCGGACGTTCGTCGTGTTACCTGGGCGCCAGATCCAGCCAGTGCCACCGCGACGGCCCAGGCGCGAGATCCCCCACTGTGCAGCCGTTAGGTCTTGGGGCAGCTGTTGGAGCGGCTGCCCGGACATCCAACGGCTGCGCAGTCGGGAAGTGTGCGCAGTCGGGAGTTGGGGGACGACGAGCCCCGCCCGGAGATCCGGACGGGGCTCGTCGTGGAGCAGGGAAGGCCTCAGGCGTCGATGCCCTCGGCCTTTGCCTTGCGCTTCTCGTTCAGGTACTCGAAGACCATCGGGAGCACCGAGATCAGCACGATCAGCAGCAGCACCGCGTCGATGTTGTCCCCGATGAACTTCACATTGCCCAGCAGGTAGCCCAGCAGCGTGACCCCCCAGACCCAGATCACACCGCCGATGGCCGTCCAGGTGATGAAGTGCCGGAAGTTCATGTGGGAGGCGCCGGCCACCATGGTGACGAAGGTCCGGACGAAGGGCACGAAGCGCCCGAGCACCAGCGCCTTGGACCCGTACTTCTCGAAGAAGTCGTGCGACTGCTGCAGGTGCTTCTGGCTGAAGATCTTGCCGAAGAAGTTGTCGCGGGGCTTGAACAGCCACGGGCTGATGAACTTGCCGACGTAGTAGCCCGCGACGTTGCCGATGATGGCGAAGAAGGTCATGACCAGGCAGGCGACGACGTAGACCATCGGCTTGCTCATGCTGCCGAAGGTGATCGACGGCGGGTTCATCGCGATGAACATGCCGACGGTGAACAGGAGCGAATCACCGGGAAGCACCGGGAAGATCGCGCACTCCAGGAAGAGGATCAACGCCACGCCCCACAGCGCCCAGTTGCCCAGGTTGTGGATCAGGGTCGCGGGGTCCAGCCAATCGGGCATCAGCATGGGTGTCAGCAGCATGGTGCTCATCAGGTCGGTCACCCTTGAAAGGCTAACGTGGGGGGCTGTGACGCACCTGAGCCATGACGATGCCGCCGCTGTGCCCGAGGGGCCGGATACCACGGCTCCGGATACCGCGCCCCTTGACCCCACGGCGCCGACGACGGGGGTCGGGCCACATCCGGAGCCCTGGCCCGACGACCCGCGGCTGGACCCGGAGCTGCTGGCCGACGGGGACCGGCGCAATGTGCTCGACGAGTTCCGCTACTGGCGGCTGGAGGCCATCGTCGCGGAACTGGACACTCGTCGACACGGGCTGCACATCGCCATCCAGAACTGGGAACACGACTTCAACATCGGTTCCATGGTGCGCACCGCCAATGCCTTCAACGTGGCGGGGGTGCACATCGTCGGGAGGCGACGGTGGAACCGGCGCGGCGCCATGGTCACCGACCGATACCTGCAGGTGCACCACCACCCGGACGTCGCGTCCCTGACCGCCTGGGCCCGCGCGGCCGGGGTGGACCTGGTGGGCGTGGACAACCTGCCTGGCTCGGTGCCGCTGGAGCACGAGCCGCTGTCCAAGGACTGCTGCCTGGTCTTCGGCTCCGAGGGCCCCGGGCTGACCGACGAGATGGTGGCGGCCTGCAGCAAGCTGGTGGCCATCACCCAGTACGGCTCCACCCGCTCCATCAACGCCGGCGCCGCGGCGGCCATCGCGATGTACGCCTGGGCGCTGCAGCACGCCGGCTGATGAGGGCAGTCGACTGGCGTCAGACCTGACCGCCCTGCTCGATCCACTCCTGGATCACTGCGGTGTCGGCGTCGCCCCGGCCGGACTCCACAAGGCCTTCAACCGCCGCCAGGATCGGGCCCACCACCAGTGAGTCCGTGCCGGTGGCCTGTGCCTCGGCCAGGTACGCCTTCAGATCCTTGATCCAGAACCACAGCGGCCCCGATGGGGAGTAGTCCTTGGTGGCGAAGCGGCTGGCCTTGTCCTTCAGAACGGCGCTGCTGGCATAGCCGCCCTGCAGCAGTTCGAAGAGCTGCCCGACGTCCAGTCCGGAGCGCTCGGCCACCACGCTCGCCTCGGCGATGGCGGTGATGGTGGCAGCCACGATCGCCTGGTTGCAGGCCTTGGCCACCTGGCCGGCACCCAGCGGGCCTAGGTGCGCCGCGGTGCCGGTGAGGTTGAGCACCTCCACCACGGGACCAACTAACTTCTCGGGGCCGCCGACCATGATGGACAGGGTGCCGGCCTCGGCGCCCACCTGGCCGCCGGAGACGGGGGCATCCACCACCCGCAGTCGGCCGTCGGAGAGCTCGTCGGCCCAGGCGTCCAGCTCGCGCACATCGGTGGCCGCGACGCTGGAGCAGACCACCAAGGTGAGCGGACCCTGGATCCCGGCGAGCAGGCCGTCGGGTCCGTCGCAGACCGTCCGCACGTGGTCGATCGCCGGAACCATGCAGATCACCAAGTCACTCGTGGCGGCCAACTCCCGCGCCGTTTCCGCCCAGCTCGCTCCGAGGTCCAGCATCGGCTGGGCTCGTTCCACGCTGCGGTCATTCAGTGCCAGCGACGTGCCCGCGGGCATGTTCTGGGCGATGTGCCGGGCCATGGGCTGGCCCATGGTCCCCAAGCCGATGAAGCCGATTCTCGTCATGTCTACTCCTCGTGGACGGCCGTCCTTTGCCCGATTGTCTCCAGTCCAAGAGTGCCACCGGCCAACCCCAAATGGGAAGAGATGTGTTCAAGGTATTGAACTCAGTTCAGTGGAGTGTTACCTTTCTTGTGTCGCGCACTGGGGCGCGGCCCACTCACCCGGAGCACTCATGAGCAACGACGCACCGGCCATCAAGGCCGGCATGACTGACGAGGAATACGCCGACAACCTGCGCCGCGCCACGCTGGCCAGCTCGATCGGATCAGCCCTCGAGTACTACGACTTCGCCCTGTACGGCCTGTGCGCCTCGCTGATCTTCGGGAAGCTGTTCTTCCCCGAGTTCGGCGGCGCCAAGGGCACCATGGCCTCCTTCGCCGTGCTGGGCGTCGGCTTCCTGGCCCGCCCGCTGGGTGGCCTGATCTTCGGCACGCTGGGGGACAAGATCGGCCGCAAATGGGTGCTGATGGTCACCATCGCGCTGATGGGTGGGAGCTCCACCGTGATCGGCCTGCTTCCGACCGCCTCACAGCTGCCCAATCCGGGCTGGCTGGCCCCGGCCCTCCTGGTGCTGATGCGCCTGCTGCAGGGGCTCGGCGCTGGCGCGGAACAGGCCGGCTCCACCGTGCTGATGGCCGAGTACGGGCCCCGCAAGCGGCGCGGCTTCTTCTCCGCCCTGCCCTTCATTGGTATCCAGGCCGGCACCCTGTTGGCTTCCGGGGTCTTCTGGCTGGTCACACAGGCCAGCGACGAGGTGCTGTTCGGCTGGCTGTGGCGGGTGCCCTTCCTGGTCAGCTTCCTGCTGATCGGCATCGCGGTGTGGATCCGTTCCCGGCTCAAGGAGACCCCCACCTACATCGAGTTGGAGAAGCACGAGCAGGTGCAGGAGAATCCGTTGGGCGAGCTCTTCCGCAACTCGATGTCGAACGTCCTCAAGGGGATCGGTCTGCGGATGGCCGAGAACGGCGGCTCCTACCTCTACTCCAATCTTGCCGTGACCTTCATGGTCTACTACGGCGTCACCAAGGGCACCGGCGCCCTGGCCGTTGCCGCGGCCAGCCTGATCGGTATCTTCTCGGTGCCGTTGTTCGGCAAGTTGTCCGACCGCTGGGGCCGGGTCCCGGTCTACCGAATGGGCGGCTTCATCCTGCTGCTGCTGGCCTTCCCCGGCTGGTACCTGATGACCAAGGGGAATCCCGCCCTGTCCATCCTGATCGTCGCTCTGAGTATCGGCTTCGGTGTCAACACCATGCTGGGTGCCCAGTGTGCGATGCTGCCCGAGATGTTCGGCGCCCAGCACCGCTATGTCGGCGTGGCCGTCTCCCGCGAGTTCTCGGCGGTCCTGGCCGGCGGCCTGGGCCCCTTCATCGGGATGTGGCTGCTGGGCCGCACCAACTACGCCTGGTGGGTCGGCGGATCCTACGTCGCCGCCCTGTGCCTGATCACCCTGATCACCACCTTCGTCACCCCGGAGACCGTCGGGCGTGACGTGACCCTCACGGTTGACGCCCACCATGGCGAGGACCGCACGATTGGACTGGAGACCCAGCGATGAACCTGTTCGACATCACCGGACGGACCGCCCTCGTCACCGGCAGCTCCCGCGGCCTGGGCAATGCCTTGGCCGCCGGTCTGGCCGAGGCCGGCGCCCATGTGATCCTGCACGGCCGGGGCGGAGCTGCCCTGGACGAGGCCGCCGAGCGGCTGCGGGTCCTCGCCAAGGGCACCATCTCCACCGTCAGCTTCGACGTCACCGACGCCGACGCCGTCGAGCGGGGAGTGGCCGGGATCTTGGACGAGCACGGCTGCCCCGAGATCCTGGTGAACAATGCCGGTGTCCAGCGGCGCGCCCCGATCATCGAGTTCAGTACCCAGGACTGGGACGACGTGGTGGCCACCAACCTGTCCAGCGCCTTCTACGTCACCCGGCCGGTGGCGCGGGCAATGAGAGAGCGCGGCTCGGGCAAGATCATCAACATCGGCTCGGTGCAGTCCATGCTGGCCCGTCAGACCATCGCCCCCTACTCGGCCTCGAAGGGCGGGATCGTGATGCTGACCAAGGGCCTGGCCGCGGACCTGGCCCGGTACAACATCCAGGTCAATGCCATCAGCCCCGGCTACTTTGCCACTGAGATGAACCGGGACCTGTGGACCGACGAGGCCTTCAACGAGTGGGTCATCAACCGCACGCCCGCCCAACGCTGGGGCAAGTTTGAGGAGCTGGTGGGGGCTCTGGTCTTTCTGGCCTCGGATGCCTCCAGCTTTGTCAGCGGGCAGAACATCTTCGTCGACGGCGGCATGACCTCCGTCGTCTGATCACTTCCGCCTGACCCCGCACCGTCTGAACCCACCAGCCATCGCTCCACCATCTGAAAGGGCCCGCCATGAAGTCCGTCGTGATCCACTCCAAGCTGGACGTGCGCACCGACGAGGTGCCCACCCCCGAACCCGCCGAGGGACAGGTGCGGCTGCGGATGGCCTACGCCGGTATCTGCGGCTCCGACCTGCACTACTACTTCGATGGGGCGGTGGGCGCCTTCGTGGTCAAGGAACCGCTGTGCCCCGGGCATGAGGTCTCCGGCACTGTGGACGTGGACCCCAGCGGTCGGTTTGCCGTCGGGACCCCGGTGACGGTACACCCCGCCACCTTCGGTCAGTGCCAGTCCGGCCTGGAGGGTCACCCCCACCTGTGGCCGCAGGGCGCCTACCTGGGCTCGGCCTCCACCTGGCCGCACACCCAGGGCGGGGCCAGCGAGTACCTTCTGGTGCGCTCCGACCAGGTGCGGGTGCTGCCCGAAGGGCTGGACCTGCGCACCGCGGCCCTGGCCGAGCCGCTGGGCGTCGGGCTGCACGCCATCGCCGTCGCCCAGGGAGTGGCGGGCAAGCGGGTGCTGGTCTCCGGCTCCGGCCCGATCGGTCTGCTGGCCGCCGCCGGAGCCCTGGCCAAGGGGGCCGCCGAGGTGGTGTGCAGTGACGTGATCGACGAGGCGCTGGAACGGGCCACCGCCCTGGGTGCCCACGGCGTCGTCAACGTCGCCCGGAAGGCACCGCCCACCGAACACTTCGACGCCGTCCTGGAGTGTTCCGGGGTGGTCCCGGCCATCAATGCGGCGATCGGTTCGCTGCGGCGCACCGGGATCCTGGTCCAGGTGGGCATGGTGCCGGCCGGCCCCCAGGGAATCGATCTGGCCAGCATCATCAGCCGGGAGTTGCAGCTGCGCGGCACCTTCCGCTTCAACACGGAGATCGACGAGGCCGTCGAGCTGCTGGCCGGCCACCCGACGATGGCCCAGGTGATCACCCACGTGCTGCCGGCGGACCAGGCGGCGGACGCCTTCGCCGTCGCCCGGGATTCCAAGGCCTCCGGCAAGGTGCTGCTGGACCTGTGGAACGGGAGCCTGGGATGAGACTCGCACGGATCCAGACCCCGGACGGCCCACGCGGCGTGGTTGCCCGGGAGGGCCGATGGCTGGTGGTGGAGGACATCTTCGCCAACCCGTTGGTGCCGACGGGGGAGAGTCACCCGCTGGAGGGCGCCAAGCTGCTGGCTCCCGTAGAGCCCCGCGTCGTGCTCGGCATGGCGCACAATGGCGAGCCCGGTGACCGGGAGATCCCGCGGCAGGCCTTCATGAAGTCGGCGCGCACCGTCGTCGGGCCGGGCGACGAAATCGAGCTGGACACCCGGTTGGGTGCTGTCAACGGGGAGGGTGAGTTGGTGCTGGTGGTCGGCCGCAGGACTCGTCGGATCACCGCTGACGAGGCCCGCGCCCATGTGTTGGGCTGGACAATCGGCAATGACGTCACCAATCTGGAGCAGGCCGACGAGAAGGCCACCCAGGTGAAAAATGGTGACGGCTACACCCCGTTGGGTCCTTGGATCGAGACCGAGCTCCCGGACGCTCTCGACCTGACCATGACCATGGAGCGCAATGGCGAGCCGGTGGCCGAGGCCCGGACCAGCCAACTGGCCTGGAATCCCTTCGAGGTGTTGGAGTACCTGAGCCAGTACCTCACCCTGGACGCGGGCGACGTGGTGCTCACCGGTGCTCCCGGCACCTCCTTCCAGATTCTGCCGGGTGACGAGTGCCGATGCCTGCTGGAGGGCATCGGTGAGCTGGTCAACCCCGTGGTGGGGGTGCGCCATGAATGAGACCGTCGAGGAGCTGGTCCGGCTGAACCAGCAGATTGGCCACGCGGAGTGCGCGGCGGACGAGGCCTTCTTCGAGGACCTGCTCTGCCCGCAGTTCGTGATGCAGCGCCCCACCGGCCGGCTGGATGACCGCGCGGCCCTGATCGCGGGCCTGTCCACCGGGGCCAGTCGGGTCACCAGTGACGTCCAGGTGACGCTCCACCCGGACAACCGCGCCGTGGTCACCTGCCTGGTCACCAAGTGGGACGGCGCGGCCGAGCATCCCCCGGCCGATGCCGCCAGCTTCCACAATCTTCGTATCTTCATCCGCACTGATGCGGCTGCCCCATGGCAGCTGCTGGCCTGGCTTAACGAGCCGGCTGCGGCCGACTGAACCCAACACCAAGGAGAAGAACCATGAGTCTCGATCATCTGCGCGTCGCCGTGGTGACACCGCTCACTCAGGAGCACGCCGATCTGATTTCCGCCGCCGACCCGCGGATCGAGGTGGTGCTGGAGCCGGAGCTGATCCCCCCGATGCGCTTCCCCGGTGACCACAACGGTGACCCGGCCTTCAGCCGCACGCCGGAGCAGCAGCGGCGCTTCGAGGCACTGTGCGACTCGGCCGATGCCCTCTATGGCATTCCGGACACCAATCCTGCGGCCCTGGCTCGCACCGTCGCCGCTAATCCGTCGCTGAAGTGGGTGCACACCATGGCCGCAGGCGGCGGTTCCCAGGTCAAGGCGGCCCAGCTGCCCGCCGAGCAACTGGAGCGGGTGGCCTTCACCACCAGTGCCGGGGCGCACAGCCAGACCCTGGCCGAGTTCGCCGTCTTCGGCGTGATGTGCGGCGCCAAGGACCTGCCCCGGCTGCAGGTGCAGCAGCACAACCGGTTCTGGAGCGATCGCTGGGCCATGAAGCAGGTCTTCCAGATGACCGTGCTGGTGGTCGGCATGGGTCACATCGGCCGGGACACCGCCGTCCTGTTCAGCAAGCTTGGCGCCCACGTGATCGGCGTCAACCGCACCGTGCGTCAGGTGGAGGGTGTTGAGGAGGTCTTTGGCGTCGAGCGGCTGGCCGAGGTGGCCGGCCAGGCCGATGCCATCATCAACTGCTTGCCCGAGGCCACCGACACCACCGGGTTGATCAGCGCCGAGGTGCTGGCTGCCGTGAAGCCCGGGGCGATCTTCGTCTCCACTGGCCGCGGCACCTGCGTTGACGAGGCCGCCCTGACCGAGGCGCTGGCAGATGGCCGGATCAGCTTCGCCGCGCTGGACGTCTTCGCAGTCGAGCCGCTTCCGCAGGACAGCCCGCTGTGGGCGATGGACAATGTGGTGATTGCCCCGCACACTGGGGCCCTGAATGACCAGGAGGACCGGTTGATCGCCGAGCTGTTCGCGGAGAATGCCCGACGGCTGCTGAATGGGGAGGAGCTGGTCAACCCGGTCGACAAGGTCAAGTTCTACTGAGCCACGCCTGCTGAGCCAGGCCTACCGATTGGACGCCATGTCTGCCATCCCAGAGGTGCCCGAGCGCAGCCCCGCCCCGGCGGTGACCAGGGCCGCAGCCATCCTGCGCCTGCTGGGGGAGCAGGGGCCCACCGGCATGACGGAGATCGCCCGGACGCTGTCCCTGGCCAAGTCCTCCACGCTCAATCTGCTGGTGGCCCTGGAACAAGAGAACCTGGTTCGCAAGGACGGTTCCAGTTATGTGCTGGGCCGGGCCACCGTCGAGCTGGGTGGCGCCTATGTCCGGGGATTCGACGTGGTGCGCGAGTTCACCCGGCTGTCGGCCACCGACGAGGTGCTGCACCGGGAGCTGTTGCATCTGGCCGTGTTGCACGAGACCGAGGTGCTCTACCTGGCCCGGCATGAAGGACGTCATCCGCTGCGGCTCTCGGCCAATGTGGGGGACCGCTTCCCGGCGTCGATCACGGCGGTCGGAAACATCCTCCTTGCAGAACTGTCCGACGACGAGGTCCGCGAGCGGTTCGCGGACCCCGGCACCCTGCCGGTGTGGACTGAGCACTCGGTCCGCACGCTCGACGACCTTTTGGCCAAGCTGCAAGCCACCCGGGAACGCGGCCACTCTGTCGATGACCGGGAGACCAATCCAGGGGTTTTTGGTATGGCGGTGCTGGTGCCGCCCCGCAAGCCGGGCGACGTCCCGATGGCGCTGGGTACGTCGATGATGTACCACTTGGTGACTCCGGGCGAGCGGGAGCGGATGCTGCAGCGTCTGCTGGCCGCTCGCGACGAGCTCTCCTCGCCCCGGCTGCTCAGCCAACCGAACTGACCCGCCAGATCAGGCCACTGGGTCAACTGGTATGGTCAACGGACCATCTTGTCTGGTGGGATCGCGAGGAGGATGCGCCATGGGCGACGCCGAGGAGCCGGTGATTGCCACCAAGCGTGCGCAGGTGCGGGAGATCCTGCAGCGCCGGATCCAGGAGGAGCTGCACGCCGGTGATGCGCTGGCCTCGGAGCGCGAACTGGTCACCCAGCTGGGAGTGAGCCGGGTCACGGTGCGCCAGGCCATCGCGGACCTGGTGGAGGCGGGCCTGCTGGAGCGCACCCAGGGCAAGGGGACCTATGTCACCGGCCCCCGGGTCAACTCCCGCCTGCACCTGATGAGCTTCAGCCGGGAGATGCGGGCGCGGGGCCTGAAGCCGCGCACGGTGGTGCTCTCGGCCGCCGAGGAACCGGCCGACCAGCGGGTGGCGGAGGTGCTGGAGATCCAGCCGGGGGAGCCGGTGGTGCGGTTGGAGCGGCTCCGGCTGGCCGACGGCACTCCGATGGCGCACGAGGTGGGTTGGTACCCCTCGTCGCTGATGCCGGACCTGCTGCAGCACAAGCTGAACACCGTCTACGACCTGATGGCCGAACACTACGGCCTGGTGGTCACCCGGGGTGAGCAGAGTGTCAGTGCCGAGGCGGCCGACGCGCTGCATGCCCGGCTGCTGGGCATCGCGCGGCGGGCGCCGCTGCTGGTCAACGAGCGGTTGACCTTTGCCGGTGACACCGTGGTGGAGTACTCCATCAGCAAGTACCGCGGTGACCGCTACCGGATCCACTCGACACTGCATCCGCGGGAGCAGACCCGCTGACCGTACGCCCTACGATGGCCCCATGAGCGAGAGCCAGCCTGCCGCCAGCCAGAGCACCTCCTATGTGGTGGGGTTCAACCCCGTCCCGATGGCCAATGCGGTGGCCACCCTGGCCTCCAGTCTGCGCCGCTCCATCCTGTGGACCCTGGTGGGTGCTGGCGTGTGGACCGGGCTGTGGTGGTGGCAGCGGGAGCGGTGGGGCAGCCCGTGGTGGCTGCTGCTGGGCTATGGCGTGAGCCTGGTGATCATCCTCGTCACCACCATCCGGTTGCTGCAGGCCAAGCGGAATCTGGGCCGGATCGGCCGGGGTGCTGCGCTGGAGGCCAACCGGGCCGGGCTGCGGCTGCACACCCTGGAAGGGGCGGTGCTGGACCTGGCCTGGGACCAGGTGCGGGCGCTGAAGACCGCCGGGATGAAGGTGGGTGCCGGACCGGAGCTGGTGGTGGAGGCGGTGCAGGGCAAGGTCTGGGCCATGCCGTTGAGCTTCCTGGACGCGCTCCCGGGCACCATCGACGGCGGGGTGCGGGCCATGTCCGGGGGCCGTTTCGGGCTGGACCTGAGCGGGCTGGACAGCCTCTTCTGAGCCGGTGACCGCCCGGCTTCGCGTCGGGCGAAATGCCGCGCGCGGCAGATTGGGACCCGGTGCTGCGTCCGGCCCGCTTCTTTGGAAGAATGACAAGTGCGCAACGCCAATATCCAGAGAAAGAGGCACGCATGCCCATCGCAACTCCTGAGGTCTACGCCGAGATGTACGCCAAGGCGAAGGCAGGCAAGTTCGCCTACCCCGCCATCAACATCACCTCCTCGCAGACCATCAACGCTGCTCTGAAGGGCTTCGCCGACGCCGGCTCCGACGGCATCCTGCAGGTTTCCACCGGTGGCGCCGAGTACGGCTCCGGCCCCAGCGTCAAGAACATGGTGACCGGTGCGGTCGCCCTGGCCGACTACGCCCGTGAGGTGGCCAAGAACTACCCGATCAATGTCGGTCTGCACACCGACCACTGCCCCGAGAACAAGCTGGACGGCTACGTCCGCCCGCTGCTCGACCTCTCGGCCGAGCGCGTCGCCAAGGGTCAGGACCCGATCTTCAACTCCCACATGTGGGACGGCTCCGCCATGGACGACGTGGAGAAGAACCTGCAGATCGCCGAGGAGCTGCTGGCCAAGACCAAGGCCAACCACCAGATCCTGGAGATCGAGATCGGCGCCGTCGGCGGCGAGGAGGACGGCGTCGTTGGTGAGATCAACGACAAGCTGTACACCTCCGTCGAGGATGCCCTGCGCACCGCCGAGGTCCTGGGCCTGGGTGAGAAGGGCGCCTACCTGACCGCCTTCACCTTCGGCAATGTGCACGGCGTGTACAAGCCCGGCAATGTGAAGCTGCGTCCGGAGATCCTGAAGGACCTGCAGGCCGCGGTGGCCCAGAAGTACGGCACCGACGAGAAGCCCTTCTTCCTGGTCTTCCACGGCGGCTCCGGCTCCACCGAGCAGGAGATCAGCGACGCCGTCGACTACGGCGTGGTCAAGATGAACGTCGACACCGACACCCAGTACGCCTTCACCCGCCCCGTCGTGAAGCACATGATGGAGAACTACGAGGGCGTGCTCAAGATCGACGGTGAGATCGGCAACAAGAAGATGTACGACCCCCGCGCCTGGGGCAAGCTGGCCGAGGCCGGCATGTCCGCCCGGATCGTGGAGGCCTGCCAGCAGCTGCGTTCGGCCGGTACCCACACCGCCTGATCGCTCGCACCTGAACGACGAACCGGCCGGTTCCCCACGGGGAGCCGGCCGGTTCCTCATTCCCGCCCAACACTGTTCGCTACGAGGTGTGGAACGAACCGTGAGCAGCCCGGGCGAGCAGGCGACGAAGGAGCGGTGCGCTCGCCCGGACCAGATAGTGGGTGAAGCGACTTCAAGGTGGGGGTCATGGGGGCATGGGACTACCAGGCGCCCACGGAGCCCCCGCCGTGCCCCTCGGGGGCCTGCTCGGTGGAGTCCAGCGCGGTCCGGGGCTGGGCGGCCGCCTTGGCCGCCAGCACCTCGGCGGAGACCTCGCCGTCGGCATTGCGCGGGGTCCAGCCCAGATCCGGGGTCCACTCGCTGCCGCAGCCCGAGCAGGCGAAGATCGGCTGGCCGTCGCTGACCTCGTCGGTGGGGGTCCAGGCACACTTGCCGGTGCAGTCGTTCGACTTCAGTTCACGAGTCATGTCGACGAGTCTTGCACGTCCCGTGTCATGGCGGGTGTGACCCTTGTCACGGCGCATTTTGCCTAGTGGTCCGACCAATTGGCACAAGTGTCGACATGCAGTTTGTGCAGGCATGCACAAATGCCACCCCGGTCTGTCCACTGCGCCGGGCACATGTAAGGATGGGACCCATGAGTCCGCGACAAATTGGCGTTACCGAGGTCGCTCTTCGCGACGCACACCAGAGCCTGATGGCTACCCGCATGGCCATGGAGGACATGGTCGAAGCCTGTGCTGACATTGACGCAGCCGGCTACTGGTCCGTCGAGTGCTGGGGCGGTGCCACCTTCGATTCCTGTATCCGATTCCTCAACGAAGACCCGTGGGAGCGGCTGCGCACCTTCCGCAAGTTGCTGCCCAACAGCAAGCTGCAGATGCTGCTGCGCGGTCAGAACCTGCTGGGCTACCGCCACTACGAGGACATGGTGGTGGAGAAGTTCGTGGAGAAGTCCGCCGAGAACGGCATGGATGTCTTCCGCGTCTTCGACGCCCTGAACGACCCCCGCAACATGGCCCAGGCCATGCAGGCCGTGAAGAAGACCGGCAAGCACGCCCAGGGCACCATCTGCTACACCATCAGCCCGCTGCACACCACCGAGGGCTACGTGAAGCTGGCCGGCCAGCTGCTGGACATGGGCGCCGACTCCATTGCCTTCAAGGACATGGCCGCCCTGCTCAAGCCGCAGCCCGCCTACGACATCATCCGGGGCATCAAGGAGACCTACGGCGAGGACACCCAGATCAACGTCCACTGCCACTCCACCACCGGCGTGACCCTGGTCACCCTGATGAAGGCCATCGAGGCCGGCGCCGACGTCGTCGACACCGCCATCAGCTCGATGTCGCTGGGCCCGGGCCACAACCCCACCGAGTCCCTCGTCGAGATGCTCGAGGGCACCGAGTACACCACCGGGCTGGACATGGACAAGCTGATCAGCATCCGTGACCACTTCGCCAAGATCCGCCCGAAGTACAAGGAGTTCGAGTCGGCCACCCTGGTGGACACCGACATCTTCCGCAGCCAGATCCCCGGCGGCATGCTGTCCAACATGGAGAGCCAGCTCAAGGCCCAGGGTGCTGGCGACCGGATCAAGGAGGTCATGGAGGAGGTGCCGCTGGTCAAGAAGGACGCCGGCTACCCGCCGCTGGTGACCCCGTCCAGCCAGATCGTCGGCACCCAGGCCGTGTTCAACGTCCTGATGGGCCGCTACAAGGTGATGACCGGCGAGTTCGCCGACCTGATGCTGGGCTACTACGGCGAGTGCATCGGGGAGCGCAACCCCGAGGTGATCGAGCTGGCCAAGGCCCAGACCAAGAAGGAGTCCATCACCGAGCGTCCGGCCGACCTGCTGGAGCCCGAGTGGGAGAAGCTGGAGTCCGACGCGCAGGCGTTGCCGGGCTTCAACGGCTCCGAGGAGGACGTCCTCACCAACGCCATGTTCCCGGGCGTCGCCCCGAAGTTCTTCGCCTCCCGTCAGGATGGCCCGAAGAATGTCGGCAAGACCGAGGCCCAGCTCAAGAACGAGGCCGAGGTGGCCGCGGGCAAGGCGCGGGCGCTGAGCTCGCCGATCACCTACAACGTCAGCTTCGACGGGCGCCAGCACAGCGTCAAGGTCGAGCCGGCCTGATCGACGACCACCCGACGAGCTGAATCGACTAAGGAAAACAATGGCAAAGCACACCATGGCAGAGCGCCTCGAGCACCTGGCCAGTGAGCGGGCCCGGGTCCAAGCTGGTGGCGGCGAGAAGCGCATCGAGAAGCAGCACGCGAAGGGGTCCATGACCGCCCGCGAGCGGATCGACGCCCTGCTCGACCCCGGCACCATGCTGGAGGACGGTGCCTTCCGCAAGAACCGCACGACCTTCTTCGGCATGGACAAGGCGGACATGCCGGCCGACGGCGTCGTGACCGGTGCGGGCGCGGTGCTCGGGCGTCCGATCCACTTCGCCTCGCAGGACTTCACCGTCTCCGGTGGTTCCGCGGGCGAGACCCACAACATCAAGGTGGCCGAAGCGCTGCACGCCTCGCTCGAGACGGGCACGCCCTTCGTCTTCATCAACGACTCGGGCGGCGCCCGGGTCCAGGAGGGCATCGACTCGCTGTCCGGCTACGGCAAGGTCTTCTACGAGAATGTCCTGCTGTCCGGCGTCGTGCCGCAGATCTCGATCATCGCCGGCCCCTGCGCCGGTGGCGCGGTCTACAGCCCGGCCCTGACCGACTTCATCATCCAGACCCGTAAGGCCCACATGTTCATCACGGGCCCCGGCGTGATCAAGCAGGTCACGGGTGAGGACGTCACCCAGGACGAGCTGGGCGGTGCCGACGCGCAGATGGCCTCCGGCGTGGTCAGCTTCGTCGCCGACGACGACGAGCAGGCACTGCTGATTGCCAAGAAGCTGCTCAGCTTCCTGCCGCAGAACAACTCCGAGGATGCCCCGATCGTCGCTCCCGACGACAATGTGGCCCCGCGCGAGAAGCTGCGGGAGATCATCCCCGAGGAGAGCAACAAGGGCTACGACGTGCGCGAGGTGATTCGCGAGATCGTGGACCGGGGCGACTTCCTCGAGGTCCGGGCAGGCTGGGCGAAGAACATCGTGGTCGGCTTCGGCCGCGTGGTGGGCCGCACCGTCGGCTTCATCGCGAACAACCCCTCGGTGATGTCCGGCGTGCTGGACATCGACTCCTCGGACAAGGGTTCCACCTTCATCCGCTTCTGCAATGCCTTCAACATCCCGATCGTGAACCTCGTCGACGTGCCCGGCTTCCTGCCGGGCGTCGCCCAGGAGCGCGGCGGCATCATCCGGCACGGCGCCAAGATGCTGTTCGCCTACTCCGCGGCCACCGTTCCGAAGATCACCATCGTGATGCGCAAGGCCTACGGTGGCTCCTACCTGGCCATGTGCTCCAAGGACCTGGGTGCCGACAAGGTCTTCGCCTGGCCGAGCGCCGAGATCGCCGTGATGGGTGCCGAGGGTGCCGCGGCCGTGGTCTTCCGACGGGAGATTGCCGCCGCGGAGGATCCCGAGGCACGCAAGAAGGAGCTGGTCGAGGAGTACCGCGAGACCTTCTCCACGCCGTACATGGCGGCTGCCCGCGGTCAGGTCGACGACATCATCGATCCCGCCGACACCCGTCGCCAGATCGCACTGACCCTGGAGATCCTTGCCAGCAAGCGTCAGCTGCGTCCCGCCAAGAAGCACGGCCTCGAGCCGGCCTGATCGGAGTAGCAATGTCTGACGCAAGTACCGCTCAGCTGCAGGAACTGGTGGCCGACCTGTCCCAGCGCCTGACCGCGCTGGAGGCCGAGGTTGCCAGCCTCAAGGCCAACCAGCAGATCCCCGAGGACGTCATGGTGGCCATCTCGGCCGCCGTGTCCGCCTACCTGGGCCACAACGCCAAGGTGAAGGCCGTGCATCTGCGCAACCGGAGCAACTGGGCGACGGAGACCCGCGGACGAGCCCACTTCCGGGCCGTCTGACCAGCCGAACCTGAGACGAGAGAAGTGACATGAAACTGAAGGTGACCGTCAACGGTCAGGAATACGTGATCGACGTCGAGGTTGAGGAGGAGCAGCAGACGCTCGCCCCGATCGTCATCGGTGGCGGCGGCCCGATGGCCGCTCCCGCCCCCGGCACCGCCTCGATGCCGGCCGGATCCTCCAATGCCGTCGTCGCGCCGCTGGCCGGCTCGGTGGCCCGCATCCTGGTCAAGGAGGGCGACGAGGTTGCCGCCGGCCAGGTGCTGGTGGTGCTGGAGGCCATGAAGATGGAGACCGAGATCACCGCGCCCGGCGCGGGCAAGGTGGGCTCCATCCTGGTTGAGGCCGGTCAGCCCGTCCAGGGTGGCCAGCCGCTGATCCAGTTGGCCTGATCCTCGCAACAACCGCGGCGGCGGGTTCCCCGGTGGGGGAGCCCGCCGTTTCGCGTCTCCCGAGGTCATCTCGTCGGGTGCTCCGGGCCCGGCCCTCCCGATCCCCGAGCCTGTCGAGGGGTCTCACAACGCACAATGGCGAGGCCCGAAGGCCTCGCCATTGCGTTTGCGTTCTCGCGATTGGCCTCACGGCCGTTCGCACATCCCCCACTTGGATGTAGAACCCCAACCTCCGCAACCGGTGTTGGTTAAGTAGACCGTACGTCATAGAAGGTCGCGGAACCACTTGATTTCGCCCGACTCAGCACGCCTTCAGGAAACTCTTATCGACTCAAGCATCCTCGGCCTGGATGGTGGGGTTAGTTCTGGCGGAAGACCTTGAACTGGGAGGCCTGGGCCCGCGGGCGGATGGTCATCCGGTCGATGTTCACGTGCCGGGGGCGGGTGGCCATCCAGGTGATCGCGTCGGCCACGTCGTCGGCCACCAGTGGCTCGGCCACCCCGGCGTAGACCTTGTCCGCCTTCGCCTGGTCCCCGTGGAAGCGGGTCAGACTGAATTCCTCGGTGTGCACCATGCCGGGGGCGATCTCGGTCACCCGGACGGGCCTGTCGAACAGCTCCAACCGGCAGGCCTCCACGATGGCGCGCTCGGCGGACTTGGCGCCGCAGTAGCCCGCCGCCCCCTCATAGGCGCCGTCGGCGGCCGTCGAGGTGACGAAGACGATGGTGCCCTCGGCCTTCTCCAACGCCGGCAGCAGCGCCTTGGTCACCGTCGCGGTGCCGAAGACGTTCACCTCGAACATGGTGCGCCAGGCCGCCAGGTCCGCCTCGGCCACCGGCTCCAGACCGACGGCGCCGCCGGCATTGTTGACCAGCACGTCCAGCCGGTCACCCACCTGATCCGCGAGGGCTGCCACCTGGGCGGGGTCGGTCACGTCGCAGGCGACGGCCTGGCCCCCGATCTCGGCGGCCAGTTCCTGGATCCGGTCGGTCCGACGGGCGGCGCAGATCACATGATGGCCCGCTGCCGCCAGCTGGCGGGCGGTGGCGGCCCCGATTCCTGAGCTTGCTCCGGTCACAACGGCAGTCTTGGTCATGCCCCCGATTCAACCACGCCCACCGTCGACGACGTGGGGGTCCATTTGCGCCGGGAATGAACTGACCCCGCACCGCGCCGGTGCCAGCCAAGGGCGCTCGATAGAGTGACGGTATGACCTACAAGCTCATCCTGCTCCGCCACGGCGAGAGT
Source organism: Luteococcus sp. H101 (assembly GCF_038433155.1). Classification (NCBI taxonomy): domain Bacteria; kingdom Bacillati; phylum Actinomycetota; class Actinomycetes; order Propionibacteriales; family Propionibacteriaceae; genus Luteococcus; species Luteococcus sp. H101. The sequence continues at coordinate 31,242 of NZ_JBCDMW010000019.1, read as the reverse complement.
GAATGGAACCAGAAGAACCTGTTCACCGGCTGGGTGGACGTCGACATCAACGAGAAGGGCGTCGGCGAGGCCAAGAAGGCCGCCGAGCTGCTCAAGGCCGAGGGCCTGCTGCCCGAGAAGCTGCACACCTCCCTGCTGCGCCGCGCCATCCACACCGCCTACCTGGCCCTCGACGGTTGCGACCGGCACTGGATCCCCGTCGAGCGCAGCTGGCGCCTCAACGAGCGCCACTACGGCGGCCTGCAGGGCCTGGACAAGGCCGAGACGCTGTCCAAGTACGGCGAGGAGCAGTTCATGGCGTGGCGCCGCAGCTACGACACCCCGCCGCCCGTGCTGGACAAGGACGCCGAGTACTCGCAGTACAATGACCCGCGTTACGCCGACATCCCCGAGGGCGAGCGTCCCCAGACCGAGTGCCTGAAGGACGTCGTGGCCCGGATGCTGCCCTACTGGGAGAGCAACATCAAGCCGGACCTGGCCGAGGGCAAGACCGTGCTGGTCACCGCCCACGGCAACTCGCTGCGTGCGCTGGTCAAGCACCTGGACGAGATCAGCGACGAGGACATCGCCGGCCTGAACATCCCCACCGGCATCCCCCTGTTCTACGAGCTGGACGAGGACTTCAAGCCCGTCACCAAGGGCGGCAAGTACCTGGACCCGGAGGCCGCCAAGGCGTCCATCGAGGCCGTCAAGAACCAGGGCAAGAAGTGACATTGGGGCCGTGCCGCCCCCAAACCCCCTGCCGGGGTTGAGAATCCAGCCCGGCCATCCACTCCGTGGGTGGCCGGGTGCTTTCTTTTCGTGAGCTCGCTGCGCTCGCCGATTCTTCTGTTCCGCGACGCGCACCGGCTCCTTCGTCGCGCTCGTAGCACCCCTCGACAGGCTCGGGGATCGTGGTGGGGTTTCGTGGGCAGGGAGGCGACCACGGTGGCCGAGCTTTGTCGAGGCCCAAGGTACGGGTACCCACGCTGCGAGCGCGAGGAACGAGCGTGAGCAGCCCGCCCAGGCAGCGCGAGGAACGAGCGCGAACGCCTGGGCGGAACAGACAATGGGGCGAGCGAAGCGAGCACAAGAGAATGAGAAACCCGGCCACCAGGAAACTGGTGGCCGGGCACGATCTCAACTCCGGCAGGGGGTTTGGGGGCGGCACGCCCCCAATGTCAGGCGTTGGGCCAGTTCTCGCCCTCGGGCGCCTCACCGGTGATGATGTAGATGATCCGACGGCCCATGGCCACCGCGTGGTCGGCGATCCGCTCGTAGTAGCGGCCCAGCAGGGCGGCGTCGACGGCCTTCTCCACGCCGTGCTGCCAGTCGTCGGCCAGCAGCACCTGGAACTGCTCGGCGCGCAGGGCATCCATCTCCTCGTCGTGCTCGGCCAGCTTCTCGGCCTCCTCGACGTCGCGCTCGTCCAGGGTGCGGCCGGCGGCGGCGATCATGGCGTCGGCCAGCTCGGACATCCGGGAGAAGTTGGCCACCAGGTCCTCCGGCACGGCGTGCTCGGGGTAGCGCATCCGGGCGATCTTGGCGACGTGCGCCGCCAGGTCACCCATCCGGGCCAGCTCGAAGACCATCCGCAGGGCGGCGACGATGGTGCGCAGCTCGCCGGCCACCGGGGCCTGGCGGGCCAGCAGCTGGAAGCACTGCCGCTCGATCTGCTCGTGCATGGCGTCCAGTCGGGCATCGTCGGCAATGACCCGCTCGGCCATCCGGAGGTCAGCCTGGAGCAGAGCGCGGGTGGCGTCGTGCACCGCGCTGCGCACATTGCTGCTCATGCTGACCAGCTGGTTGACGACGTCGTTGAGTTCTTCGTGATAGGTCTCGCGCATTGAGAGTGCCTTCCTCGGTGGTGTGCGAATGCTCGCGTCTGACATCCTGCCACCTCCGGACCGAACCGCTCAGTGCAGGCATCGGACCTGAGGCTAGGCAGGTGCAACTGACGGGATGGGGACACGGAGTTTCCAGAAGGTGAACAGTCGGGAAATGGTTGTGCCTGTTACCGGCTCCCGGCCGCCGTCGCCCGTGGTCATAGGCCATATGCTGGGGTGGTGATGACGGTGCTCTGGGCTTTGCTGGGGCTGCTGCTCGGGGTTCTCCTGGGGGCAGCGGCAATGTGGTGGTGGCACCGCTCCGAACAGCGCTATGCGCAGATCCAGCAACCCACCCGGACCCGGCCCACCACCGTGGAGCCACAGGTGGTGGAGGTGGTCAACCTGCTGCGGTCCGCCGCCTTGGTGATCGGGCCGCACGACGAGGTGCTGCACAGCAATCCCCAGGCGCGTTCGCTGGGGCTCTGCCGCGGCGACCGGATCCTGATCGACCGCGTGCTGGACGAGGTGCGCAGTGTGCGCTCCAGCCAGGACCCGGTGGTCTTCGACACCGAGGTCTCGCGCGGGATCGGGGCGCCATCATTGCACTTGAACGTCCGGGTGGCGCCGCTCGGCGACGCCGCGCTGCTGGTGCTGGCAGATGACCGGACCGCTCTGCTGCGGGTGGACGAGACCCGACGGGACTTCGTCGCCAATGTGGGCCATGAGCTGAAGACGCCGATCGGCGCGATCTCCCTGCTGGCCGAGGCGGTGGAACAGGCCGCCGACGACGAGGAGGCAGTGCGCCGCTTCACTGGTCGGATGCAGGCCGAGGCGGCCCGGCTGGGAGAGCTGGTCACCCAGATCATCGACCTGTCCCGGCTGCAGTCCGACGATCCGATGCTCCGGGCGGAGCCGGTGATCGTCGGTGACGTGATCGACCAGGCCCTGCAGCGCAGCCGGGAGTTGGCCACCAAGCAGGCCGTGGACGTGATCCGGGCTGGTGATGAGCAGCTGACGGTGTTGGGCGACGAGCACCAGCTGGTGGACGCCATCGGCAACCTGGTGCAGAACGCCATCGTCTACTCCAACCATGGTGCGCGCGTGGTGATCACCACCAGTCCCGTGGACGAGGACGGTGACCCATTCGTGGAGATCAGCGTCGCGGACAATGGCATCGGGATCACCCCGGAGAACCAGCAGCGGATCTTCGAGCGCTTCTACCGGGTGGACTATGGCCGCAGTCGGGAACACGGTGGCACCGGTCTGGGCCTTTCCATCGTGAAGCACATCCTGGCCGTGCATGGTGGTTCGGTGAATGTGTGGAGCAAGCTGGGGCAGGGGTCCACCTTCACGGTGCGGCTCCCGGTGGATGTCGCCCCGCAGCAGGGCCAGCTGGTTGTGGAGCACGAGGACGAGTCCGAAAGGGTGTCATGACGCGCGTATTGATCATCGAGGACGAGGAGTCCTACCGCGAGGCGACGGGCTACATGCTGCGCAAGGAGGGCTTCGAGGTCTCCGATGCCGCCGACGGGGCAAAGGGCCTGGCCGAGTTCGAGCGGGTCGGGGCGGACATCGTGCTGCTGGACCTGATGATGCCCGGCATGCCCGGCACCGAGGTCTGCCGCCAGCTGCGCTCCCGCAGCAATGTGCCGATCATCATGGTCACCGCCCGGGATGCCGAGATCGACAAGGTGGTGGGGCTGGAACTGGGCGCCGACGACTATGTCACCAAGCCGTTCAGTCACCGCGAGCTGGTGGCTCGGATCCGCGCCGTGCTGCGCCGCGGCCAGGATTCCGAGCTGGTCCCGGAGCTGGTGGAGGCCGGCGGGGTGCGGATGGACGTCGAGCGGCACGAGGTGACCGTCGACGGGGAGCCGATCCGGCTGGCCCTCAAGGAGTTCGAACTGCTGGAACTGCTGCTGCGCAATTCCGGCCGGGTGATGACCCGCGGCCAGCTGATCGACCGGATCTGGGGCGCCGACTACGTCGGCGACACCAAGACGCTGGACGTGCACGTGAAGCGGCTGCGGGCAAAGATCGAGCGCGACCCGTCCAATCCCGCGCTGCTGGTGACGGTGCGCGGGCTGGGCTACAAGTTCGAGGGCTGACCCGGCCCCCTCCTTCCCCGGGGGCGACATGACAAGACCCCGACGCCAAGAGGCGTCGGGGTCTTTCTTGTCTGCCGCGGGAGGGGGGTCAGGCCTTCTTGCTGGCCAGGCCGGCGGACTTCGCGTCCAGCACGGGCACCGTCAGTTCCAGCGGAGCCGCCTTCTGGAAGGTGAGCTTGATCTTGGTCATGCCGCCACCCTTGACGTCGCCCTTGACGGTGATCTTCTCGTCGGCGAGGTTGGCGTTCTTGACGGCCGGCAGCTTGACCGTCTTGGCGGCGATGGTCAGCGGGCCGGCCGGGTCCCCGCTGGCCTTCAGGGCGGTGCCCTCCACCTTGGTCAGGCTGTCCTCGGCATCGGCAATCAGGGTGCCGGCCAGGTGCAGCTGGCCACCCTCGTCGATGACCATCAGGTTGCGGACCTTCACACCGGGGGCATCGGTCTGCATCCCGGCGGCGGGCTGGTAGGGCTCCAGCGTCTCGTAGTTGGCGCAGCCACTCATCCCGAGACCGAGCACCAGGGCAGCGGCGACGGCGACGGGGCGAAGGCGGGCGGCAGAAGCGGTGATGCTCATCGTCAGTAGGTCCTCTTCGATGTCCGGACGGATGCGATCAGACTAGCCATTTTCCGCGCCCGGCGCCCGTCGGGGGCACAAGATGTTCCAATCATGACTGCTGAAGCGGGCACTCGGGCCGCATATCACAGCGCATTTGTCAAGACCTCACCGAACTTCGCATTACCGCGTGACAAGGCTTGATGCAAGTTAGGCCGAGCTTGCTTCGTGCTAGAATGGTCCGCGGGAAAGGGGTTGCAAATAATATGACTTTTACGGTCGGTGAGACGGTGGTGTACCCCAATCATGGGGCTGCTGTCATCGAAGACATTGAAACCCGCAAGATCAAGGGCGAGGACCGCCTGTACCTGGTGCTGAGGATCATCGGCCAGACCGACCTGGTGGTGAGGGTGCCTGCGTGCAACCTCGACTTGGTGGGTGTGCGCGATGTCGTCGACCAGGATGGGCTGGAGAAGGTCTTCTCCGTGCTGCGCGCGCCGCACACCGAGGAGCCCACCAACTGGTCCCGTCGCTACAAGGCCAATCTGGAGAAGCTGCACAGCGGCAATGTGCTCAAGGTGGCCGAGGTGGTTCGAGATCTGTGGCGTCGGGAGAAGGAGCGCGGCCTGTCCGCCGGCGAGAAGCGCATGCTCGCCAAGGCTCGCCAGATCCTGGTCTCCGAGCTGGCGCTGGCCGAGAAGGTCGAGGAGGACCGCGCCGAGGTCATGCTCGACGAGGTGCTCGCTTCCTGACTCGTGCCCTAGTATTCAGACCATGAATGAACCGGTCGTCGCCCTCGTGGTGGCGGCCGGTTCTGGTTCCCGGCTGGGTGGGCAGGTGCCCAAGGCGCTGGTGCGGATCGACGGCAAGCCGCTGGTCCGTTGGTCCGTCGACGCGCTGGCCGCCGGGGGCTGTGAGCGGGCCGTCGTGGTGGTGGCCGCCAGCCTGCTGCCCGACTTCGCCGAGGCGCTGGCCGGGGTGGGGATCCCGGTGGAGCTGGTCGTCGGGGGAGCGCGACGGCAGGACTCCGTCGCCAACGGTCTGGCCGCGGCGGGAGAGCACGGGATCGTGCTGGTGCACGATGCCGCCCGGCCCTTCGTGCCCGCCGACGTGGTGCTCGCGGTGCGCCAGGCGGTGGCCGACGGCCACGTGTGTGTGATCCCGGTGGTGCCGGTGGTGGACACCATCCGTCGGCGCACCTGCCCGGGCCCGCTCGAGGCGGGCGATTCCGAGGTGGTTGATCGGTCCGCCCTGGTGGCCGTGCAGACCCCGCAGGGCTTCGACCTGGCCACCCTGCGCGAGGCGCACCGGCAGGCCGCGGAGCGCGGGCTGGAGGTCACCGACGACGCCGCGGTGTGCGAGGCCTTGGGGCATCCCGTCCGGTTGGTCCCCGGCTCCCGGGATGCCACCAAGGTCACCGAACCGTTCGACCTCTTGGTGGCCGAGGCCATCGCCGCTGGGCGCAGACAGGAGCAGACATGATCCCCTTCCGCACCGGAATCGGCACCGACGTGCACCAACTGGCCGAGGGTGCCGCGATGCACTGCGCCGGCCTCCATTTCCCCGACGAGCCCAGGGGGCTGGCCGGGCACTCCGACGGGGACGTGGCCTGCCACGCCATCTGCGACGCCTTGCTGGGGGCGGCGGGGCTGGGCGACCTGGGATCGAACTATGGCACCAGCGAACCGGAATGGGCCGGGGCCAGCGGCGTCGCCTTCCTGACCGAGACCGCCCGTCGGGTGCGGGCCGCGGGCTTCGAGATCGGCAATGTCAGCGTTCAGGTGATCGGCAACCGCCCCCGGCTGGCCGCCCGACGCGAGGAGGCCCAGCGGGTGATGAGCGAGGCGCTGGGCGCCCCCGTCAGCTTGGCCGGCACCACCACGGACCGGCTGGGGCTGACGGGGCGGGGCGAGGGCGTCGCCGCCATAGCGAGCGCGCTGGTCTACTCCTCCTGAGCTCTGCCGTTGACATGACAGCCCGCCCCGTCCGGCGGGACGGGGCGGGCTGACGCGTCGGAACGCTCAGGCGCCGACGACGGCCAGGATCTCGCGCACCTGCTGCTCGTCGGCCGCTTCCAGCAGGGAGGTGCGGAACTGGCCGTTGACCAGCTTGCGCGCCAACATCGCGAGGATCCGCAGGTGTTCGTCCCCGGCCTGGGCCGCCGGGACGCCGATCAGGAAGACCAGACGGGTCAGGGACCCATCGCTCGCGCCCCAGTCGATGCCCTGCGGCGCCCGGGCGAAGGCCACCGCGGGGCGGAGCACTCCGTCGGACTTGGCGTGCGGGATGGCGACGTCATCCCCCAGGCCGGTGGTGCCCTCGGACTCCCGGGCGAGGACGGCCTCGAGGTAGGTGGGGGCATCACACACCACACCGGAGCGCGCCATCAGCTCCACCATCTGGGTGATGGCCTCCTGTTTGGTGGTTGCGGTGAGCCGGAGGTCCATCGACCGGAGGTCGAGCAGGTCCAGTAGACGAGTCATGGCAGGTCCTTTCCGTGCAGGTGGGAGTTCAGCGGGTGGCCGTGGCGCGAGCTGCGGTGGCCTTCAGGATGATCGACAGCCCGGCGGTCACCAGCGAACCCACGAGGATGGCGATGAAGAACTGGACCACCGGGGTGGCGGCCCCGAGCACGCCGACGATCGGCCCGCCGTGCATCACCACGTCGTGCACCCCGAAGAGGGCCGCGACGGCGGCCGCCACGGCCCCACCGATCATGTTGGACGGGATGACGCGGGCCGGGTCGGCGGCGGCGAAGGGGATCGCCCCTTCCGTGATCCCGAACATGCCCATGAACAGAGCCGCGATGCCGGCTTCTCGCTCAGCATCGGTGAACAGGCGACGGCGGACCAGGGTGGCCAGCCCCATCCCGATCGGGGGCACCGGGATGGCCGCGGCGGCCAGGCCCATGATGGCCCCGTGGTCCTGTGCCACCATGCCGCCGGCGAACAGGAAGGCCACCTTGTTGACCGGGCCGCCCATGTCGAAGGTGATCATCATGCCGATGATGATGGCCAGCAGGACGATGGACGACGAGGACATCCCGGCGAGGAAGTGGGTCAGCCCGTTGAACAGTGCCGCCAGCGGCCGACCGAAGATGTAGACGTAGAGCAGCGACACGATGGTGGTGCCCACGATCGGGATGATCAGGATGGGCACGATGGGCTTGAGGTACTTGTGCCAGGGGATGGAGCGCAGCGCCTTGGCGACATAGCCGGCCAGGAAGCCGATCAGGATCGCCCCGAGGAAGCCGGTGTTCAGTCCGGTCTTGGTCCCGGCGGCGTCGGTGGTGGTCAGGTACGGGAAGTTGGCACCGCTGTTGGCGATGAAGCCGGCCACCATGCCGACCACCAGGCCGGGACGGTCCGCGATGGCCTCGGCGATGAATCCGGCCAGCACGGGCACCATCAGGGAGAAGGCGAGTACGCCCACCTGCAGGATGGTCTGCCAGAAGCTGTCGTCCGGCACCGTCATGCCAGCCGGGGTCGGCTTGCCGCCGATGCCCAGGGCGAGGGCGATCATGATGCCGCCACACACGACGAAGGGGATCATCCGGGAGACGCCACTCATGAGCGCCTTGTAGAGGCCATGTCCGAAACCGTCATGGGTCCGGGTCTCCTCGTCGGAGCCGGGCTCGGCCGCGGAGGCGCCGTGCAGCACCGGGGCATGCAGTGCCTCCTGCAGGAGCGCGGCCGGACGGTCGATGCCGTCCTTGACGCCGGTGAGCAGGACGCGTTTCCCGGGGAAGCGCGAGGTGTCGATCTCCTTGTCGGCGGCGATGATGACGGCGTCAGCCGCGGCAATGTCCGCGGCGCTCAGGGCATTCTCGACGCCAATCGACCCCTGTGTCTCGACGATGATCTCGTCGCCCTGGGCACGGGCGGTCTCCTCCAGCTTCTCGGCTGCCATGTAGGTGTGGGCGATGCCTGTGGGACAGGCTGTGATGCCAACGAATCTGGCCATCAGGTTCTCCTTGCGTGATCTTCTGCGGTGATTGTCAGGGGTGTCAGGGATGGGTCATCAGGGGTTTGAGTCGCTCGACGCACCGGTGGGCCGGTGCCGTGGCCAGCTCCTCCAGCAGTTCGTCGTCGGCGAGCGCCCGGGACAGGCGTCGAACGGCGCCCAGGACCGGTTCGGTGGCGCCCTGGTCGACGAACAGGGCGATCAGCAGCCGCAGATCCGGTTGCGGGTCGCGCGGACGGACCAGAACCAGGCAACTTCGTCCGAGATTGGGGAGCACGGCATGGGGCAGGTGGATCCCCGGGGCGATCCGGGTGCTGCCGAGGTCCTCCCGTTCCCGCAGTGCCGTGCGCAGCACCTCGGACGGACAGTTGGTCAGGGCGCTGGCGTGGGTCGCGCAGTCGTCGAGTGCGGACAGCGGCGTGCGGGCATCGCTGTCGCTGACCACGCCCAGGCCGAGGCAGTCACCGGACATGGCGCAGCGCCTGCCTGACCCGGTTCTGGCTGTCCTCGCACAACATGGCGTCGACGACCACCACGGGCAGGTCGCCAGGCAGCTCGACGGGGACCGTGGTCACCACCAGGTCGATCGCGGCCTTGCTGGCGAGCAGGCTGGGAACCCGACTGGCCGAGGCAACCTCGACGACGTCGATCTCGGGGAAGGCCCGGGTGATCTTCACCCGCAGCAGTTCCGCGGTGCCGATACCGGAGGCGCAGGCCAGCAGGGCCCGGACTGGGGTGGCCCTGAGCTCCAGTTCGCGGGCGAAGTACAGGGCGATGAAGCCAACCTCGTCGTCGGACAGGGATGCCAGCTCCAGCTCCCGGGTGAGGGCATGCAGCTCGGCGCCCAGGTCCTGCACCAGGTCAGGGTAGGCCTCACGGATCTGGCCCAGGACCGGGTTGGTAACCCCCAATCCGTAACGCAGCCGGTTCAGCATCGGCCGGACATGCCTCGACAGATCGTGGACCAGGCTCGGCGACGCGAAGTGGACGCTGCAGCGATGCCCCATCCGCTCGGCCAACTGTCGTGTGAAGGACTCCGCAGCATCCTGTCGATCCGGTTCCGGTGAGGTCCCCACCAGGTGCGCGGAAGCAAGGTACGCATAGAGATAGTCGACCTCGACGTCGGGCACCGGCCGCCCCAGATGCCGTTCGACATTGGCCCGCACCAGTTCGGCGGCGCGCCAGAGGTTTTCATCCACGGGGTGGTGGTGCCGATAGGGGGCCACCGCCTGCTGCTCGCCGGGGTGATGGGGATGGCGCGCCCGGCTGGCCAGCACGAACAGGTGGGTGGCGAGGTTCACGTCATAGGGGGAGGGCAGGGCACAGCCGAGGAGTTCCGTGACGAAGTCCGTCTGGGCGCGGGCGAAGGCCATGTCCTCGAGTTCGCCCTCCTGCTCCAGCGTCGTGTCGGCAATCGTCAAGGAGCCGATGCTGGCCACCAGCAGCATGTCGGACAGTGCGCTGCGCACCCCGGCCTCTGCCCCCACCAGGGCCAGCTCGTGGTGACTGCGCACCACCTGCAGCCCGTAGCGACGTACCGTCTGCTGGAGCTGGTGCACGTCGGCGCGTAGTTGCGGTTCGCTGATCTGGTAATCAGCGCACAGGTCGTCGATGTGGATTGCCAGCGGGGACTCGTCCAGCAGGGCGCGCAGGATGCGCCGACGACGGTCGTGGGCCCGCAGCTGCCCGCCTGGCGGAACCTCGGCGGGGGTCCGGCTCCGGCTGTGCAGCGTGGCCGTCGGATTGATCATCAGCCCCTTGCCGCGTTGGGAGGACACGAAGGCCTCACCATTGGCGGCGTTGATCTCCTGGACGCAGCGGTAGATGGTCTTGCTCGAGACTCCGAAGTGCTCGGCCACCAGCTCCGCCGGTGTGTGGGCGGACTGCTTCAACAGGTACAGCACCAGCGCCTCTGGGGTGAGTGGCTGGCTGGGCACGGGTCTGCTCAATTCGATGTCGACGGTGACGGACGATGCCAAACTATGCGCCCCGCCCTCCGGGGGGAAGGCAGTCCGGTGTCCACAGCTGTGGACACCGTGACCTTGTCAGGTGTCGGTCAGCGCACCGCGGACTTGGGGGCGGTGAAGGTATTGCAGGAGCCCACCGAGGTGCTGCCCAGACCGGCATTGGTCCACGACACCCGGCTGGTACCGGAGCCGTGATTGCCCTCGTAGCCGGGCTTGCCGGTCAGGACGTCGTCGCCGATCGAGTGGAAGAGCTTGGCCACATTGGCCAGTTCCTCGTCGCTCATCCGGGTGGACGTCTGGATCGAGCCCAGGAACTGCCCGGCGAAGCAGTCGGCCTGCACCTCCAGACGTCGGCTCAGCTCCAGCGCCGTGGACTTGCTGGACTTCTCCTCCCAGGCCAGCTCGGAGACCAGGATCGCGCTGCGGGCCTGCACCGCATGGCCGAACTCATGGGCCACCACGCTCTCGGTGATGAACCGGGAATCACGCAGGGTGCGGGGCACGACGGTGGGCAGGTCCTCCGCGTAGTAGACCTGCTGGTCCGCCCCGCAGTAGACCGCATTGGCCCGGGGCAGCTTGCCGCACTTGGTGGTGACGCTGCCCGAATAGACCGTCACGCTGGGCCGGACGGCCTGGAAACCGGCGTCGGTCAGGGGTTGGTCCCAGACCCGCATCAGGCAGCCCATCATCTCGTTCAGGTGGGTGGTCAGCTCCTGGCGGGAGGCCGACGACATGTTGAGCTCCGCCATCTCACAGCGCACCGGGCGCGGCACCGACGTCTTGTACAGCGGATTGGCCTTCAGCAGATCCGTGGCCTCCTCATAGGTCTCCGGTTGCGGCAGGCCCGGGGGAGTGCGATCCACCGGCGGCACTCGGTATTGCTCGTTCTGGTAGTTCGCCGGGGGCGCCGAGGCGGCCGGCCCGGTGGTGGACTGGCCCCCGGGCTCCGGGCCGGGATCCTCGGAGGGCTCGTCGCTGGGGTCGGTGGGCAGCGGCTGGGTGGCCCCCGACGTGGGCTGCGGCGCCGGCACCTGGTTGGCGGCATAGCTGAGCAGGAAGCCCAGCACGGTCAACGCGATGAAACCCAGCACGGCCAGCAGGAAGAGCGCCTTGAGGAAGGTGACCAGGGGGTTGCGACGCCGTTTGGGCGGCCGGCCATAGGTCTGGCCGGGGTAGGGCGGCATGCCCGTGGGGTACTGGTAGTTGGGCCGCTGGTAGGCCTGCGGCTGCCCCCACCCCGGCTGCCCCCAACCAGGCTGGTGCCCGGGCTGGGTCCACACCTGCTGCTGGGGCGGCTGCTGGCCCCACGGACTGCCCTGGGGCGGCCCCCACGGGTTCTGCTGGTTTCCCCACGGCTGTTGCGTCACGCCACGAGACTAACCGCCAACCGGACCCGAAGCCGCCGCCGCCCGGTTGTCGGCGTAGTCAACACCACACACCAGGCCGCTCAGCCCGCGTCGGGTGACCAGGATGGACAGGACCGCCACCGCCGCCCAGGCCAGGCCAAGGATCCGTCCCGCCATGGTCGGCTGGCCGAAGACCAGCACCGCCACTGGCACCAGGCAGACGAAGGGCCGCAGCAGGCGCCGCCTCCCTGACGGGGCGCCCCCGCCGCGCAACACCGGGTGCAGCACCGGCCGCAGGTAGGTGGTGCGTTGGCCCATCGAGGAGCCGTCGCCGCTGAAGGAGACCAGCGCAAAGACCAGGGCCAGCAGGTCGGCCAGCCCCATCATCGCCCGCCACAGCAGGGCCGGCTGCTCCCGGGAGGCCAGCCCCGCCCCGGACATCAGCAGGGCCAGGCCGAAGCCCAGGACCGCCAGCGCCACCAGGTAGTAGGCGGCATCCAGCACCTGGCCAAGCCAGCGTCGCCCCTTGTCCACCTCCCGCGCCCGGTCGGCGTCGGCCTCCAGCTGGGCGGTGCTGGGAAACAGGCGGGGGAAGAGCATCGCCAGCGCGATCCCCACCAGGGTGCCGGTGGTGTTGGTCACCAGGTCCACGACGTCGGCCAGCCGGTAGGCGCACGGGAAGATGCCGTAGACGCCGGTGTACTGCGTGAGCTCGATCAGCAGGCAGACCGCCACCCCCACCAGCAGCGTGGTGAGCACGCGCCATTCCCCGATCCGACGCCCGAACCAGCCCAGCGGCACGAACAGCGCCACATTGAAGACCAGTTCCAGCACGCTGTGGTCCAGCAGCGCCTGCCGCGGCGCCAGCCCGCGGGTGGCGCGCTGCACCCGGGTGATGGCATCGGTGGGGTCCAGGTTCAGGCTCTTGCGGTGGGCGCAGAACCACTCGGTCAGCGTGCCCGGCTGCGGCAGCGGGAACATGGTGTAGGCCACCAGCGCGGAGCAGTAGACCAGCAGCGCGCCCAGCAGGCCCAGCCGAATCTCCGCGATCTCGCCATAGCGGCGGTACTGCCAGATGACGACGGGCAGGAAGAGCAGCGCGGACAGGGCGCCACCCACCAGCAGGGAGTTCAGGGCATTGGTGAGCACCCGCCCACTATTCCCGCAACCGACGGCACGACGCCAACCGTGCCGGTTCCCTCCTCAGGCTGTGCAAAGCTGGTGTCGGCCACCCTCCACCAGCCGAAAGGTCTGCGCGTGTCAGCACTTCCTTGCCGCATCCCCGTCGCCCGAAGGATCGCCGCTGGCCTGCTGGGCGCCAGCGTGGCGCTGATCGGGTTGGCCCAGCCGCCCGCGCATGCCGACAACACGGGCAACACCGTGCAGGCCGACGGCACGCTGGCCGCCGACGGCCGGCTGCAGGTCTCCCAGACCATCACCTTCGGCGGCGCCGCGCCCGCCACTCTGGAGCAGCGGATCGATACCACCGAGGACGCCCTGGACAAGGCCGAATACCACTTCCAGATCAGCGACGTCACCGCCAGGGCGGGGACGGTGGACCTGGCGCCGCGGGTGGAGACCGACGGCGATGACGTGTTGATCGCGGTGGACACCGCCAAGGCCGCCGGCAAGCCGATCACCCTGGCCTATTCCGTGGTGGGGGCCGCGCGGGATGGTGCCGCGGTGACCGGCGTCGCCAACCGGACCGAGGTGAAGTGGCCCATGCTGCAGGGCCTCAACATCCCGGTCAAGGAGGTCACCGGCACGGTGCAGACTCCCGGCACCATCAACTTCGTGAACTGCGAGGCGGGGCCGCCGCAGAGCCTCAGCCCGTGCACCACTTTCGGTGGCGGCACCCATGACTCGCCGCAGCCCAGCTTCACCGACGGTCCCCGCGCCGCCGGCGAGGTGGCGGTGATCGACTTTGCCGTGCCCTCCGACGTGGTCAAGGCGAATGCCACGCTGAAGCACCGCTGGTCCCTGGACCGGGCCTTCAGCGTCAACCGCAACACCCTGTTGGCCTCCCTGCTGCCGTTGCTCCTGGGTGGTCTGGCGCTGTGGCTGCTGCACCGCCGCACCGGCCGCGACACCGGCAGCCGCGAGGTCACCCCGGTGGCCGAGTTCACGCCCGTCGGGCCCGGCCAGAGCCGGTTCACCGTGCTGCAGGACGTCCGTCCCGGCCACATCGGCACCGTCGCCGACGAACGGGTGGATCCGATCGACGTCACCGCGACCCTGCTGGACCTGGCCGTGCGCGGCTGGGTGCGCATCGTCGAGCTGCCCCGGGAGAATGTGCACCGCGGGCCGGACTGGAGCTTCGAGCGGCTCGAGGGCGGTGAGGGAGACCTGCGCCCCTTCGAGAAGCGGCTGCGGGACGCCGTCGCCCCCGCCGACGGTCCGGGGGCGGCGGTCTCCGCCATCTCCGAGGCCGTCACCCCCGTCGTGGAGGAGGTGCAGCATGAGCTCTACCAGGATGTGGTGCACCGCGGCTGGTTCGACCGCAGCCCCGAGCAGACCCGCAGCACCTGGACCCTGCTGGGCTGGGGGCTGTTGGCCGGCGCCATTGTCAGCACCATCCTGCTGGTGCTGTTCACCAGCTTCGGCCTGGTCGGCTTCGCGTTGACCGCCCTGGCCCTGGGCGCCCTCATCGTCGCCCAAGAGATGCCGCGACGCACCGCCCGCGGTTCCGCGCTGCTGGCCGGCCTGTCCGCCCTGGCCTCCCAGCTGCAGACCCAGCCCACCAACCAGCTCCCGGCCGGGGAGGAATACCTGGAGCTCTCCCGGATCCTGCCCTATGCCATCGTGCTGGGCGGCCGGGAGCGGTGGGTGAAGGCGCTGGTGGAGGCCGACGATGACGTGGACCCCGACGGGCAGGACCTGCACTGGTACCACGCCCCGGGCGACTGGCACCTGGCCGACCTGCCGGACTCCCTCAACGCCTTCATCGTCACGGTGCAGGGGCAGTTGTTCGGCCGCTGAACGCGACAACGCAAGAACGGGCCCCGTCATCATGACGGGGCCCGTTCTGTCGTTCGTGGCTCAGAGCTCGAGCCCGGGGTAGAGCGGGAACTTGCCCAGCAGCTCCGCCGAGGCGTCCTTCGTGCGCTCGGCGACGCCGTCGGCCAGGGTGTACTTGGCCTTGCCCGGCTTGCCGGTGGAGGCGGTGACCGGGGTGGTGTTCTTCAGCACGTCGACGATCAGCTCCGCCACCCGGTCGAACTCGTCGGCGCCGAAGCCGCGCGAGGTCAGGGCCGGGGTGCCGATCCGCACGCCGGAGGTGTACCAGGCGCCGTTCGGGTCGGCCGGGATGGAGTTGCGGTTGGTGACCACGCCGGAATCCAGCAGGGCGCTCTCCGCCTGGCGACCGGTCAGGCCGAAGGAGGAGGTGACGTCCAACAGGTTGAGGTGGTTGTCGGTGCCGCCGGTGACCAGCTTCACGCCACGCTTCATCAGGCCCTCGGCCAGGCTCTGGGAATTGTCGGCCACCTGCTGGGCGTAGGCCTGGAAGCTCTCCTGACGGGCCTCGGCGAAGGCGACGGCCTTGGCGGCCATCACGTGGCTGAGCGGGCCGCCCAAGACCATCGGGCAGCCCTTGTCGATGGACGGGGCGTACTCGGCGGTGCTCAGCACGAAGCCGCCGCGCGGGCCGCGCAGGGACTTGTGGGTGGTGGAGGCGACCACGTCGGCGTAGGGGATGGGGTTCTCCTCGCCGGTGAAGACCTTGCCGGCCACCAGGCCCGCGAAGTGCGCCATGTCCACGAACAGGGTGGCGCCCACCTCGTCGGCGATCTCGCGCATCGTCGCGAAATTCACCCGACGCGGGTAGGCGGAGTAGCCGGCAATCAGGATCAGCGGCTTGAACTCCTTGGCGTCGGCGCGCAGCTTGTCGTAGTCGATCAGCTGGCTCTCGGGGTCGGTGCCGTAGGAGCGCTGGTGGAACATCTTGCCGGAGATGTTGTGGCGGAAACCGTGGGTCAGGTGGCCGCCGGCGTCCAGGCTCATGCCCATCACGCGCTGGGAGGCGAAGGTCTTGCGCAGGGTCTCCCAGTCGGCCTCGGACAGGTCATTGACGGTCTTGGCACCCAGCCGCTCCAGCTCGGGGCTCTCGATCCGCTTGTTCAGGATGGCCCAGTAGGCGACGAGGTTGGCGTCGATGCCGGAGTGCGGCTGGACATAGGCGTACTCGGCGCCGAACAGTTCCCGCGCGTGCTCGGCGGCGACGGACTCGACGGTGTCCACGTTCTGGCAGCCCGCGTAGAAGCGGTGCCCGGCGGTGCCCTCGGCGTACTTGTCGCTGAACCAGGTGCCCATCGTCATCAGGGTGGGCAGGCTCGCGTAGTTCTCGCTGGCGATCAGCTTCAGGCTCTCACGCTGGTCGGTCAGCTCCTGGCGGGTGGCCTCGGCAATCCGCGGCTCCACGCCACCGATGATGTCGAGCATGGTGCGGTAGGCGCTGGCGGCGGTGCTGTTGGTGGACGCGACGTCGGTCACGGGGACTCCTGAACAGGGCAGACGGCTGGGGACGCCTCCCAATCTATCGCCTCGGGCATCCGGTTCCACGGCTCCACCAAAATCTCCCTTCCGTGCTATTCCAAGCAGGCCAGTGCCCTGGAGGCCGCCGGCTACTACAGCGGCACGGCTTCTGCGCGGGCCCGCTCGATCACGGGCGTGGAACCGACGTCGCTGACCAGATCGACGGGGAAGCCCAGGAGATCCGAGAGTTCGTCGGCGAGGCTGAATGCCCTGATGCCGAAGTCTTCGGGGAAGTCACACAACAGGTCCACATCGGAATTGGGGGTGTCGGTGCCGCGTGCCACAGAGCCGAACACCCGGACATTCGTCACGCCCAGGCGTGAGAACTCGGTGAGGATCTCGTCGGCATGCTCCCGCAGGGCATCACTGGGGCGTCGGTTGGTCACATGCTCAGGCTAGAGGGGTGTCAGCGGCAGCGGCTGATCTCGTACAGCGCGATCGAGGTGGCCACCGAGGCATTGAGGCTCTCCACCGCCGAGGTGATCGGGATGCTGGCCAGGTGGTCGCACTTGTCCCGGGTGAGGCGGGCCAGCCCGTCGCCCTCGGAACCGACGACCACCACCAGCGGCCCGTCGACGCCGGGGATCCCGCCGATCTCCACATCGCCCTCACCGGCCAGGCCGACGACGGTGAAGCCGGCCTTCTGGTAGCTCTCGATCGCCCGGTTCAGGTTGGTACACATCCCCACCGGGATCCGGGCGGCCGCACCGGCCGATGACTTCCACGCCACCGCGGTCATCGACGCGCTGCGTCGCTCCGGGATCAGCACGCCGTGGGCGCCGAAGGCGGCGGCGGAGCGGATGATGGCGCCCAGGTTGTGCGGGTCGGTGATCCCGTCGCAGAAGACCAGCAGCGGGGCCGTCTCGGAGTCCAGCGCCGCGGACATCAGGTCGTCGGGGTGGGCGTACTCATAGTGCGGCAGTTGCAGCGCCAGGCCCTGGTGCACGGCGCCGCCGGTGAGGCGGTCCAGCTCGGCCCGGCTGATCTGCAGCAGGGGCAGCGAGTTCTCGGCGGCCAGCTTCAGCACGTCGGCCAACCGGGAATCCCGCTCGGCACCCTCGGCGACGTAGAGGCTCTTGACCGGCATCCCGGCCTGCAGCGCCTCGAAGACCGGGTTGCGGCCCACCACCCACTCGGCGCCGGCCTTGCCCGCCGGCTTGCTGGCCGTGGTGCGGCCGCCGCCCTGACGTCGGGCCAGCTGCTCCTTGGTGGTGCCGGGCTTCACATTGCCCTTGTAGGCCTTGTGGTAGGGGCGATCCTCCGCCTTGGGCGTCGGGCCGCGGCCCTCCAGGCCCTTGCGGCGACGGCCACCCGACCCGGCGGTGTTGCCCTTGCCCTTGCTGGTGGCGCCGCGACGCTGTGAATTTCCGGCCATGTCAGTTCTCCAGTTCCCAGCGAGCACCCTCGGGGGTGTCGGTGATCTTCAGGCCGACCTCGGCCAGGGTGTCGCGGATCGCGTCGGCAGCGGCCCAGTCCTTGTTGGCGCGGGCCTCGGCGCGCTGCACCAGCAGCTTGCTCACCAGGGCGTCGACCACGGGTTCCAGGTTGGAGCCCTTGTCCGAGGACAGGTGGGCCCACTCGTCGGCCTCGGGGTCGAGCCCGAAGACGTCCAGCATGTCGCGGACCGCCATCAGGTGCTGTCCCACGGCGGTCACATCCTTGGCGGCGATCGCCTTGTTGCCTTGGCTGATCTCGTCGAAGAGCACGGCGACGGCCTTGGGCGTGCCCAGATCATCGTTCATGGCGTCGGCAAAGGCCTGTGGCAGTTCACGCGAAGTGACGCGGCTGAACCCGGCGTCAACGGGAGTCGCCACGGCCGCGGCGCGCTGCAGGAAGGAGTCGATCCGCTCGATCGCCTTCTCCGCCTCCACCAGCGAACCCTTCGACGCCTCGTCGGCGGGGGAGAACTCGATCATGCTGCGGTAGTGCGGAGCCAGCAGGAAGAAGCGCACTGCGCGCGGGTTGTACTGCTTGGTCACCTCGGTGACCAGCGCGGTATTGCCCAACGACTTGCTCATCTTCTCGCCCGCCATCGTCACCCAGGCGTTGTGCATCCAGTACTTGGCAAACGGACGGCCGGCCGCGGTGGACTGCGCCAGCTCGTTCTCGTGGTGCGGGAAGCGCAGGTCGAGGCCGCCGCCGTGGATGTCGAAGGCGTCGCCGAGGTACTTGCCGGCCATTGCGGAGCACTCGATGTGCCAGCCCGGGCGGCCGCGGCCCCAGGGCGACGGCCAGGACGCCGTCTCCGGCTCGCCCGGCTTCCAGCCCTTCCACAGGGCGAAGTCGCGTGGGTCGCGCTTGCCGCGCGGGTCGGAGTCGGCGGCGGCCTCCATGTCGTCGGCCTTCTGGTGGCTCAGGCTGCCATAGGTGGGCCAGCTCTTCACGTCGAAGTAGACGTCGCCGGACTCATCGGGCGCCGGGTAGGCGTGCCCCTTGTCGATGAGTTCCTGGATCAGCTCGATCATCTCGGGAATGTGTCCGGTGGCGCGCGGCTCGTAGCTGGGCGGCAGGCAGCCCAGTGAGCGGTAGGCGGCGTGCAGCTCGTTCTCGAAGCGGTAGGCGTGCGCCCACCACTCGACGCCGGCCTCGGCGGACTTGGTCAGGATCTTGTCGTCGATGTCGGTGACGTTGGCGACGATGGTCACGTCGTATCCGCTGAAGGTCAGCCAGCGCCGCAGGACATCGAAGACCACCTCCTTGCGGATGTGGCCCAGGTGGGGGGCGCTCTGCACGGTCAGGCCACAGTGGTAGATCGACACCTTGCCCTCGACGAGGGGTTCGAAGTCGGTCAGTTGGCGCGTGGCGCTGTCATACAGGCGAAAGTTCACCGCGCCAGTCTACGCGGACCGGGCCCGGCCGCGCTCGGCCATCATCCCGGCCCGGGCCGCCCCGTCTGGGCCCGGTTGTTGCGCGCAGCCAGGAAGACAATCAGCGCCGCCAGCCAGCAGATGCCGGCAAAGACCCAGGCCCCCAGCGGGATGTGGGAGGAACAGACCTGGTCCGGGGTGGCGGTGCCATTGTCCAGGGAGAGGCACTCGGTGGTGCGGGCCAGCAGCAGCGGGGCCAGGCCGGTCAGGAAGAGCAACAGCGGGACCACCCAGTCCGGCATCCCACCCTCGGGACGTTTGATTGCCACCCGTCACCCCTTTGCCTTGGCCCGCAGGGCCTCGATGTCGAACCCGCCGAACGGGCTCGGCGCCGCGTCGGCCTCCTCGATGCCGTCCTCCCACGGGTCGTAGGGCTTGACCTCGGTCTCGTCCAGGTAGCCCTGCGACGGGTCATAGGGATTGGCCAGCACCCGGTTTCCGTCGACGATCTGCTCCATGGCCTCCTCCGCGATGGCCTCGTCGGGCAGGTTGCGCAGCACGTCCTGGATGTAGCCGTGGGCGGCGTCGACGGTGGACACCTCGTACCCATTGCGCTGGCTGGCATACCAGCGGTAGTCGAGCACCTCGTGGAAGAACTGCGCGGCGTCGCGCTTGCCGGCCAGGTCCGGCGGGATGCAGGCCACCGTCGGCTCGAAGATCTGGGTCAACCACTGGTGGGCCACCTGCGCCTCGTCGACGTGTTGCTGGTTGGTGCGCGCCCGGAAGGTGTCCAGGTCATTGAGCAGCCGACGGGCCTGGTTCTCCTCGGTGTCCAGCCCGGTCAGGCGCATCAGGCGGCGGGAATGGTGCCCCGCATCCACCACCTTGGGCTGGATCCGGACGGTGTGGCCGTCGGCGGAGGTGGTGATGTCCAGCTCCGCCACGTCGAAGCCCAGGGCATTGAGACGGCGCACCCGGGACTCGATCCGGTGCAGCTCATTGCCGCCAAACTCCTCGACGCCGGTCAGCTCGGCCCACAGCTCGCGGTAGCGGCTCTCGATGGTCTCCACCAGACTGAGCGGGTCCAGCGCCTCGTCCAACAGCCCGCCGGCCTCCAGATCCAGGAACTCACCGAACAGGTTGGTCCGGGCAATCTGCAGGTCGTGCTCCCGCTGCCCCGCGGTCAGCACGTCGTGCAGCTCGCCGGTCTCGGCGTCCACCAGGTAGGCGGCAAACTCACCGGCGTCGCGGCGGAAGAGCACATTCGACAGGGAGACGTCACCCCACAGGAAGCCCAGCAGGTGCAACCGGGCCAGCAGCACCACCAGCGCATCGATCAGGCGCATCACGGTGTCCTGCCGCACGCCCGAGCTGAACAGGCTGCGATAGGGCAGGCTGAACTGCAGGTGGCGGGTGATCAGCACCGGGTCCAGCGGTTCGCCATGCTGGTCCGTCCGGCCGGTGACCACCCCCAGCGGCTCCACCGACGGGGTTCCCAGCCGCATCAGGTCATGCAGCATCCGGTACTCGTGGATGGCCAGGTGCTCGATCACCTCCTTGGCGGCATAGACCTGGTCTCCCACGGTGATGAACCGCACCACGTGCCGGGAGATGCCCCGGGGCAGCGCCACCAGCTGTTCGGTCGGCCAGTTCGCCAGCGGGGTCCCCCACAGCAGTGGGATCAGGCGGGCGTCGGGCTTGGCGGACAGGAAACGAGGCACACCCTCATAGTGCCATCACTTGCCCGCCGGGCGTGCCCGGGTGGGGGGATTCCTCAGCCCTGGTGGAGCTGGCCGTCGGCGCGGTCCAGCGCTGCGCCCAGGTCCGCCACCAGGTCATCGGCCGCCTCGATCCCGACACTGACCCGCACCAGACCGTCGGTGATTCCGGCGGCCTGCTGCACCTCGGGCGGCATCGCGGCGTGGGTCATCGACGCCGGGTGGCAGACCAGGCTCTCCACCCCGCCCAGGCTCTCGGCCAACAGGAAGAGCTGCAGACCGTCGGCGAAGCGTTCCACCGCGGGGCGGCCGCCCGCCAGCTCGAAGCTGAGCAGGGAACCGAAGCCGCCCGGCTGCTGCCGCCGGGCCAGCTCATGCCCCGGGTGGCCGGGCAGCGACGGGTGGTGCACCGCCGTCACCGCCGGATGGCCGGACAGCAGCTCCACCACGGCGCGCGTGTTCTGTTCGTGCAGCCGGATCCGCGCATCCAGGGTGCGCAGCCCGCGCAGCACCAGGTAGGAGTCGAATGCGCCCGCCGTCAGCCCCAGGCAGTTGGCCCAGCCGGCCAGCGTCGCCATCCGCTCCGGATCGCGGGCCACCACCACGCCGCCCACCACGTCTGAGTGGCCGTTGATGAACTTGGTGGTGGAGTGCACCACCAGGTCAGCGCCGAGCTCCAGCGGCTGCTGCAGGGCGGGGGAGCAGAAGGTGTTGTCGGCCACCACCAGGGCGCCCGCGGCGTGCGCCGCCTCCGAGATGGTCCGGATATCGGTCAGCCTCAGCAGTGGATTGGAGGGGGTCTCCACCAGCACCAGGTCGGCCGGCTCGCGCAGGGACTCGGCCGCGACCTCCGGGCAGGTCAGGTCGACGAAGTCCACCCTAAGCGCCCCCTTGTCCGCCAGCCACTGCAGCTGCCGCCAGGTGCCGCCGTAGCAGTCGTGCGGGGCAACCACCCGACCGCCGGCGGGGACGAAGGCGTTGAGGCACAGGGTGATGGCGGCCATTCCGCTGTTGGTGACCACCGCGCCGGCGCCGTGCTCCAGGGTGGTCAGGGCCTCGGCCAGCAGGTCCCGGGTGGGGTTGGCGGTGCGGGAGTAGTCATAGTCCCCGCGGCCGTTCAGGCCGCGGAAGGTGTAGTTGGTGGACAGGTGGATCGGGGGAACGACCGCCTGCTGGGCCGGATCCCGGTCGAGCCCGGTGCGCAGGCCGCGGGTGCGGCGGCTCGGCTGGGGGGTCTGGGTCATGGCTGCCTCCTGGGGTGTGGTCCGACCCAGACTAGGCGGAAGAATTCACCGGTCGGTGCACTGTCCACGACGCGCAACCGGCCGCCGACAAGGGGTGGCGGGACTTGGTTCCCGGAGGCAGGAAGTCACAGGGAAGTCCTAAATTCTATGAATATCTCAGTTTTTGTTGGGATTAATCTCAGGAATACCTAGCGTCGAGGTCGTGGTCGGACGGTCCGGCCACTGCAAGGAGCAATCCCATGTCCCACTCGAATCCTCCTCGTTCGGCAGCCCGCCGCCTGGCCAGCTCGCTGGCCGTGGCCGCGCTCCTGTCCACCGGTGCCGCCGCGGCCGCCCAAGCAGCGCCGGCCGACGGGCACCGGCCGGCCGCCGGCACGGAGCAGTCCTGCAAGACTCCGGCGGCGCGCCACCAGTCGTCGGCCCCGAAGCGCGCAAGCCAGCCCGCCGCCCAGCAGCAGGGCACCCGGCGCGACCGCGCAGCGGTCCACACCATCCGCACCGGCACCACCAGCACCGGCACTGGCACTGGCGTCACCGGCACTGGCGTCACCCGCACCGGCACCACCAGGACGCTGAGTGCACCTTCCGGCGCGGGGAGCAGCGGCTCGTTGGCCACCACTGGGGCCAGCAGCGCCTCCACCACCACCAGCAGCAGCAATGCCGCCACCAGCACCGGCAGCGGTACGAGCACCACCACCAGCTCCGTGAGCTACGCGTCCAGCGCCTCGGTGAGCACCGCCGGGCTGTCCGCCAATGCGGTCAAGGTGATCAAGGCGATCAATGCCAACTACCCGCAGATCACTGACATCGGCACCCTGCGCAGCAGCGCCGACGACCACGGCACCGGCCACGCGGTGGACCTGATGACCTCGGACAAGGGCACCGGTGACCAGGTTGCCGCCTACCTGCAGCAGCACGCCAGCGAGCTGGGTGTGAAGTACGTCATCTGGCGCCAGCACATCTGGAGCGTGCAGCGCTCCGGTGAGGGCTGGCGGATCATGGCCGACCGTGGATCGGCCACCGCCAACCACTATGACCACGTGCATGTCAGCGTGAACTGACGCCAGCGCGGGCTCCTCCGGAAGATGCTCGCCCTTCCCAACACAACAAATGCGGCAGGTCAGATGACCAAGGGCCTCGAAGGCCCTCTGGTCATCTGACCTGCCGCATTTGTTGTGTTGGGCTCCGGGCCCCAGACTTGAGCCATGCCCGAAGACCCGATCATCCGACCCTGGCGCACCTCCGATGCCCCGGCGCTGTTGCGGCATCGCCGCGCCGCCTCGGACCTGGAGCGGGAACTGCCCCCGATGGCCGACGTCTCCCAGGCCCGGGCCGCCATCGAGGCCTGGCCGGCCGACCGCCGGTTCGCCATCGTGCACAACGGTGTGGCCATCGGCGGGATCGGCGTCACCCGAATGGACCGGCTCAACCAGGTGGGCTGGGTGAGCTACTGGATGTCCCACCAGGGCAGGGGCAAGGGCTGGACCAAACGCGGCCTGGCCACCATCGCCGACTGGATGCTCTTCCTGTCACCCCAGCCGCTCTTCCGGCTGGAGGCGGGGCACCGGGTGGACAACCTGGCCTCCGCCCGGGTGGCGGAGTTCGCCGGCTTCCTCCCCGAAGGAATCGAACGGCAGAAGCTGGCCTACCACGGGCAGCGTTTCGACACCCGTCGCCTGGCCCGGCTGCGGACCGACCCGGTGCCGCGCTACGAGCCGCTGGAACTGCAGTTCACCTGACCGGAGAATGCTCCGGCCAGTAGGGCACAAGGGCAGCAACACGCACAAGGGCCCCCGCCGAAGCGGGGGCCCTTGCGTTCGTCGTGCCGAGCGGCAGATCCCGAGGGATCAGACGCGCCAGGTGTTGGTGCCACCCGAGATCCGCTGCTGGGTCTCATTGCTGAAGACGTGCACATTGTCCGGGGAGACCGCCAGCCGCACGGTCTCGCCGCGCTTGGGCTGGACCCGGCCACTCACGCGAGCCACGATCTGGGAGGCGGTGAGCTTCTCGTCGTCGGGCAGGCCGGCCAGGGTGCCGTAGATGTAGCCGTCGGCGCCCAGCTCCTCGACCACGGCGACGTCCACGCCGATGCCGTTGTTGTCCGGCGCAACCGTGAAGGTCTCGGGCCGGATTCCCAAGGTGACATTGCTCTCACCGGGAGCCTTGGCCAGCACCTCGCGGGGCACGGGAACGACGTAGTCGCCCACCTGCACGCCACCGTCGACGACCTTGCCGCCGATCAGGTTCATGGCGGGGGAGCCGATGAAGCCAGCCACGAACAGATTGGCCGGGGTGTCGTAGAGCGCCAGCGGGGTGTCCACCTGCTGCAGCACGCCGTCCTTCATCACCGCGACGCGGTCACCCATGGTCATGGCCTCGACCTGGTCGTGCGTGACGTAGACGGTGGTGACGCCCAGGCGGGACTGCAGGGCGGCGATCTGGGTACGGGTCTGGACACGCAGCTTGGCATCCAGGTTGGACAGCGGCTCGTCCATCAGGAAGACCTGCGGGTTGCGGACGATGGCGCGACCCATGGCGACACGCTGGCGCTGACCACCGGACAGGGCCTTCGGCTTGCGGGACAGGAAGTCCTCCAGGCCCAGCAGCTTGGCGGCCTCCTGGACGCGCTGCTGGCGCTCCTCCTTGGGGACGTTCTGCATCTTCAGGGCGAAGCCCATGTTGTCCGCGACGGTCATGTGCGGGTACAGAGCGTAGTTCTGGAAGACCATGGCGATGTCACGGTCCTTCGGCGGCAGGTCGGTGACGTCACGGTCACCGATGTGGATGCTGCCGGCATTGACCTCTTCCAGACCGGCCAGCATGCGCAGGCTGGTGGACTTGCCACAGCCGGAGGGGCCGACCAGCACCATGAACTCGCCGTCGCCGATCTCAAGGTTCAGCTTGTTGACGGCGGGGCGGTCCGCCCCGGGGTAGACGCGCGAGGCATCGTTGAAACTGACGGTGGCCATTGCCACACTTCCTTTCCACGGGCAGGTACGTGCCCGACGATCCGTAGTGGAATCCGTGGACATGCTTTGTCCACTTGCTCAGACTGTCACATCGAGGATGCGACGGGAAGACCGGCCCCCACTGTTTACCCTGAAGATTCTTCGTGACTAGGCATGTTGGCCGTCATTGTTACGGGACGGTGAACGACTGGCCCCGTCACGGGCCCATGCAGCATGCTGGAGTCAGCGACGCCCCGTTCACCCGGCGTCCCACCATTTGGGAGGAAGACATGCTGATCGTCCACTGCAATGTGCACACCACCCCCGAGGGCGTCGAGGCCTTCAAGCAGGCCTCGCTGGCCAATGCCGAGGCCAGCCGGCTGGAGCCCGGGGTGGAACTCTTCGAGCTGATCCAGTCCGACGAGGACCCGACCGTCTTCTGCCTGGTGGAGCACTACACCAGCCCGGAGGACCTGGACTTCCACAAGACCCAGGAGCACTACCTGGCCTGGCGCGAGGGCGTCGCCGACCTGATGGCCGAACCCCGTCGCACGGTCAAGTACCACGCGGTCTAGCAGCAAGGGGGACGACCCCCTTGAACCCCCGCGGCACTCGCGCGCACCGGCACTCGCAGGCTCCTGCCTGCGCTCGTGTGCGGAATCAGCAAGGGGGATGCCCCTGCTCTCGCTCAGCACTCGACGATGTTGACCGCCAGGCCGCCGCGGGCCGTCTCCTTGTACTTGGTCTTCATGTCCGCGCCAGTCTGCATCATCGTCTTGATCACCTGGTCCAGGCTCACGATCTGCTGACCGTCGCCGTGCAGCGCCAGCCGGGCGGCGGTGATCGCCTGCACACTGGCCACGGCATTGCGCTCGATGCAGGGGATCTGCACCAGCCCGCCCACCGGGTCGCAGGTCAGGCCCAGGTGGTGTTCCAGCCCGATCTCGGCGGCATTGGCCACCTGCTGCGGGCTGCCGCCCAGCACCTGGCACAGCCCGGCGGAGGCCATCGATCCGGCCACGCCCACCTCACCCTGGCAACCCACCTCGGCACCGGAGATGGAGGCGCTCTGCTGGTAGATGGAACCGATTGCCCCGGCCGTGAGCAGGAAGTCCACCACGGTGTGCTCCCCGGCGCCGGGCATGTAGGTGTGCGCATACTTGAGCACCGACGGGATGATCCCGGCCGCGCCATTGGTGGGGGCGGTCACCACCCGGCCACCGGAGGCATTCTCCTCGTTCACCGCGAGCGCCCACAGGGTGAGCCAGTCCATGGCCGCCAGTGGATCCACCGGGCCGGCCGGCTGGCGCTCCCGCGCAGTCAGGTCCAGGTGCAGCCGGTGCGCGCGGCGGCGCACCCGCAAGCCACCGGGAAGCACGCCGGAGGTGGCGCAGCCGGCGGCGATGCAGTCCTCCATCACCCGCCAGATCCGCAGCAGCCCCGCCCGCACCTCCTCCTCGGTGCGGCCCAGCGCCAGCTCATTGGCCAGCTGCACCTCCGGGATGGTCAACCGGTGGTCGCGGCAGTGCGCCAGCAGCTCCGCCCCGGTGTGGAAGTCATAGGGCACGGGGGTGGTGTCCAGCCGCACGGTGGGGTGGCCGCTGCCGTCGTCCTCCAGTACGAAGCCGCCGCCGATCGAGTAGAAGGTGCGGCGGCTCAGCGGCTCGTCGCCGGCGAAGGCAGTGAAGACCATGCCATTGCTGTGGAAGTCCAGCCGACGAGTGCGGTGCAGCACCAGGTCCCGGTCGGCGTGGAAGCGCAGTTCGGGGCCGTCCGGGCCGGCCAGCCGCAGGCGTCCCTGCTGCTCGATCTGGGCGGTCCGTTCCGGTGCCCGACGGGTGTCCACCGTCTCCGGTTGTTCCCCCTCCAGACCCAGCAGGACCGCCGGACGCGAGCCGTGCCCGTGCCCGGTGGCACCCAGGGAGCCGAACAGCTCCGCCTTCACCCGGGTCACTCGAGCCAGGTCCGGCCCCGCGGCCAGGTCCGCGGCAAAGCGCGCCGCGGCCCGCATCGGGCCGACGGTGTGCGAGCTGGACGGGCCGATACCGATCTTGAACATGTCAAAGGAGCTGATCGCCACGAACCCAGTCTGCATGAGTCGGGACAACCCGCCAATGGCAGGGCTGCGTTGAAGTGCCCGAAGCGACGCGAGTAATTTCGGTGTCACAACGGTGTGAGGAGAAAAGATGAAGGCGCTGGTCAAAGCGACCCCGGAGCCCGGACTGCAACTGATGGAGCTGCCGGACCCGCAGCCCGGCCCCAATGAGGTGCTGATCAAGGTGCTGCGTACCGGCATCTGCGGCACGGACCTGCACATCAACAACTGGGATGCCTGGGCGCAGCGGGTCGTGCCCACTCCGCTGACCATCGGTCACGAGTTCTGCGGTGAGATCGTCGGCCTTGGCTCCGCGGTGGAGGACCTGAAGGTGGGCCAGTTCGTCAGTGGCGAGGGTCACTATGTGTGCGGCCGGTGCCGCGCCTGCCTGGCCGGCAAACGGCACCTGTGCCGCAACACCCAGGGCATCGGCTACATGGTCAACGGCTGCTTCAGCGAGTACTTCACCATGCCCGCGGGCAATGTCTGGGTGCACCACCGGCCGATCGATCCCGACGTGGCCGCCATCTTCGACCCCTTCGGCAATGCGGTGCACACCGCGCTGCAGTTCCCCAGCCTGGGGGAGGACGTGCTGGTCTCGGGTGCCGGACCCATCGGCATCATGGCCGCGCTGGTGGCCCAGCACGCCGGCGCCCGGCACGTCGTCGTCAGTGACCTGTCCGACGAACGGTTGGCGCTGGCCCAGAGCCTTGGCCTGACCGACACCATCAATGTCGGCAAGGAGAGCCTCGACGTGGTCTTCGAGCGCGCCCGGATGAAGGAGGGCTTCGACATCGGGTTGGAGATGTCCGGCTCCGGCGCCGCCCTGGCCAGCATGATCGACCACATGACCCACGGTGGTCGGATCGCGCTGCTGGGCACCCCGGCCAAGCCCACCGAGATCGACTTCAGCAAGATCATCTTCAACATGCTGACCCTGCAGGGGGTGACCGGACGGCAGATCTTCGAGACCTGGTATGCCATGAGCGTGCTGCTGGAATCCGGCCTGGACATCTCCGGCGTCATCACCGACCGCTTCCACTACACCGAATTCGAGCAGGCCTTCGCGACCGCCGGCAATGGCCGGGGTGGCAAGGTCGTCATGGACTGGAGTTGATCATGTACACCACCCTGAAGGATGATCTTGCTGCCCAGCTGGAGCAGCTCAAGGCCGACGGCCTGTACAAGGTGGAGGTGCCGCTCAGCTCCGCGCAGAGCGCGCACATCCAGGTGCAGGGGCGCGAGGTGGTCAACCTGTGCGCCAACAACTACCTGGGGCTGGCCGATTCCCCGGTGCTGATCGACGCCGCCAAGGCAGCGCTGGACACCTGGGGCTTCGGGATGGCTTCGGTGCGCTTCATCTGCGGCACCCAGGACCAGCACACCCAGCTGGAGAACAAGATCACCAATTTCCTGCATCCGTCCCCTGAGCCAGTTGACGGGGAAGCGGCGTGGGACACCATCCTCTACTCCTCGTGCTTCGACGCCAATGGTGGCCTGTTCGAGGTGCTCTGCGGGGAGCAGGACGCGGTCATCTCCGACGAGCTGAACCACGCGTCGATCATCGACGGGGTGCGGCTGAGCAAGGCCAAGCGCTTCCGGTACCGCAACCGGGACATGGCGGACCTGGAGGCCCAGCTGGTGGCCGCCAAGGACTGCCGCTACCGGCTGATTGCCACCGACGGCGTCTTCTCCATGGACGGTTACCTGGCCCCGCTGGATGAGATCTGTGACCTGGCGGAGAAGCACGACGCGCTGGTGATGGTGGACGACTCGCACGCCGTCGGCTTCGTCGGCGCGCACGGGGCCGGCACCCCGGAGAAGTTCGGCGTGCAGGACCGGGTGGACATCATCACCGGCACCCTGGGCAAGGCGCTGGGCGGGGCTTCGGGCGGCTACACCTGCGCCCGGGCGGAGATCGTCGAGATGCTGCGCCAGCGCAGCCGCCCCTACCTGTTCAGCAACTCGCTGGCGCCGGCGATCACCGCCGCATCGATGGCCACCATCGACCTGCTGGAGCGCTCCGACGACCTGCGGGCCAGGCTGAACGAGAACACCGCCTGGTTCCGGGCCGAGATGGGCCGGCGCGGGTTCGAGATCCCCGAGAGCGACCACGCGATCGTGCCGGTGATGATCGGCGACGCGGTCAAGGCCGCACAGATGGCCGACGTCATCCTGGCCGAGGGGATCTACGTCCGGGCCTTCAGTTACCCCGTCGTGCCCAAGGGCAAGGCGCGGATCCGCACCCAGATGTCGGCCAACCTGACCCGGCAGGACCTGGAGGCGGCCGTCGCCGCCTTCGAGAAGGCCCGGGAACAGGTCGGCTGACCAGACCGTCAGCGGTGCCCGCGGTTCCCCGGCTGCCAGTCGGAGGGCCGGGCCACCGGTTGGGCCGCCTGTTCGCGCTGCTTGGCCTGCTTGGCGATCCGCAGCGTCTCGGCCATCGACAGCACGTGCTTGCTCTCGATGTCGCCGTCCGGGCCCGGGGCGCCCGCGCCCAGCCAACTCATCCCGATCTGGTGCCGCTCCAGCGGGGTCAACCGGCGTCGGGTCTGCACCAGCCAACGGCTGAGGGCTCCGAAGAGCACCGCCACCAGGCCCAGGAGGAGGCCCATCCCCGCACCGTTCCCGCCGCCGAGGGCAAACAGGGCCAGGCATCCGATCCCCGCGAAGATGGCGATGGCACCACCGGAGATGATGTTGATCCACCAGATTCGATCGCTCTTGCGCCGCAGCGCAGGGCCGATCGCGTAGGGATCGAAAGTGCTTTCGGCAGCCATCGGTGGTCCTCCACAAGGTGGTCGTCGTCAGCTGGACGGTAGCACCCTTCGGGGGCGGTCCCAACGCTGACCGGGCGCTCCTCGCGCCGGGTAGATTGGGCGCCATGAACGAGAGCCCCCAGGCGTCCACCGCCGTTGATGACGAGGCGGACAAGCCGTGGTGGGACCAGCCCGGCATGCCGTGGAAGCACCAGCCTGGCAAGGCCGACAAGCAGTGCATGGGCTGGATCATGTTCATGGGGCTCTTCGGGTTGGCGATGCTCCCCCTGCGCGGCTGGCTGCTCGGTCTCAACCCACCACTGCTGGTGGGCCTGACCGGTTCCCGCTCGGGCACCGCGGCGATGGGAGCCCTGGCCTCGCAGGGGATGGCGCCCAACTGGTGGCTCTTCCTGCTGGCCGGATCGGTGATGTCGATCAAGTTCGACTGGGTCTTCTGGTGGGCCGGCAAGCTGTGGGGCCGCGGAATGATCGAGGTCTGGGCCGGGCAGTCCAAGCGTGCTGCCAAGAACTACGCGCGCGCCGAACGCTGGGCGCACAAGCTCGGCTGGCTGGGCATGTTCGTCGCCTACGTGCCCATTCCGCTGCCGCTGATGCAGGTGATCTTCGTGCTGGCGGGGTCCACCGGGATGAGCTGGAAGAAGTTCATGGCCCTGGACTTCTTGGCCAGCACAGTCTGGATGCTGGGCTACTTCTGGTTCGGCTGGCAGGTGGGCGAACCCGCCGTCGTGCTGCTCAAGCAGTACGCCAAGATCGCCAACTACGTCGCGATTGGTCTGGTGATCTTCATCGTCGGCTCCACCATGATCAAGTCCGGCAAGAAGCAGGCCTGAGTTCGCTGGTGTTGGCACATCCCCCGATCCGGGTCGCCGCAGCCGGGACATGAGTGAGCCGCAGCCGGGAATGAGTGATCAGTGTTTTCCCCAGGCCTGCAGGGCCTGCCGGTAACCCACCTCGGCGGCCTCGTTGAAGGCGACGAGGATCACTCGCTGCACATTCGTCGGGGTTTCGCGGACCGTCTGGACGGCGATCCGCGTCGCGTCGTCCATCGGCCAACCGTAGACGCCGGCGGAGATGGTGGGGAAGGCCACCGAGGTGGCGCCCAGCTCGTCGGCCTCTCGCAGACATTCCCGGTAGCAGGAGGCGAGCGTCGCCGACTTGTCGATGGTCTTCGCCCACACCGGGCCGACGGTGTGGATCACCCACCGCGCGTCGAGCTTGCCGGCGGTGGTGGCCACTGCCTGCCCGGCCGGCAGACCGTCGGGCAGGCTGCTGGCACGCAGTTGCTGGCAGGCGGCCAGGATCTCGGGCCCGCCGCGCCGGTGGGGGGTGGCACCCCCCCCCCCGCCAACCCACCAGACAGAGTTTGGGGTAC